>JAHECH010000002.1 GCA_024641835.1 Deltaproteobacteria bacterium | reverse complement strand
CATATCATCAGCATGAACCAGGCCGCTGGCGGGATATTCGATTGCAGTCCTCCCGAAGCGCAGGGCAGGAGTATTCAGGAGATGATCAGGAACCCGGATTTTCAAAAACTCGTTTCGGAAGCCCTGGCGAGCGATGCGCCGGTTCAGAAGGATCTGGTCTTCTATGCCAAAGAAGAGGAGAGGGTCCTGAGTGGGTATGCGACCTTGCTGAAAGATGCAGAAAGCAGGCGTAAGGGAATTCTTGTTGTGCTGAATGATGTGACGCGTCTCCGCAAACTCGAGAACGTGCGCCGGGACTTCGTAGCCAATGTCTCCCATGAGATCAAAACGCCCCTCACCGCTATCAAAGGATTTGTGGAGGCCCTGAGGGATGAGGCAGCGAAGAGCCCCGAGGAGGCGGATCGTTTTCTCCGGATTGTTGAGAAGCACGTGGACCGCCTGGAAGCGATCGTCGAAGACCTGCTCAGTCTCTCCCGAATCGAAGGGGAAGAGGAGGGGGGCGAAATTGTCTTGGAATATCGTCCCGTTAAGGAGGTCCTGCTGGCGGCTGCTCAAGCGGTTCAGGTTAAGGCGGAATCAAAAAACATCCCGCTCCGCATTTCCTCCGGGGAAGACGTAAAGGCGAAGATCAATTCTCCCCTGATTGAACAAGCTCTTGTCAATCTTCTGGACAATGCCATCAAGTACAGTGAATCGGGGAAGGAAGTCCATGTTGCTGTGGAAGATAAAGAGAAGGAGATCCTTGTTCACGTGCACGATCAAGGGTGTGGCATTGAACGAAAACACCTCGATCGTCTTTTTGAAAGGTTCTATCGGGTTGACAAGGCGAGAAGCCGGAAGCTCGGAGGCACGGGTCTAGGGCTCGCCATCGTAAAGCATATCATGCAGGCCCACGGTGGCAGCGTATCCGTCAAAAGCCGGCCCGGCTTGGGAAGCACCTTCACCTTGCACCTGCCCGGAATGGCAAGCAACCATGACTGAGGGATAATCTTACCCACTTCTAACACCCGCCTAATCGAACCCTAACAAATCCTCCCTACCTTCACAAAAATACAAATAGTTCAAACCTTGATGAACAAAAAAGGAGGTGAAGTCTTATGAGTGGAGTTTGACATCACGGCTTAAGGACCGTGGTAACAGAAATTTAACACATTTCTAACCAAATTCTAACATTCTAATTATAGGATGATTTCGAGAAAGGAGAACAGGATGAAGCTTTTTGTGCGATTATTGGCCGTGGCCATATTTGTGATGTCCTTTGGTTATGCGGAAGCGGCGGAAACCCTGAACGGCGCGGGAGCCACTTTCCCTTACCCTGTGTATTCTGCATGGGCCTATGAGTACAACAAGGTGACGGGCGTCCAGCTCAACTATCAGTCGATAGGATCGGGCGGCGGTATCAGACAGATCACGGAGAGGACCGTGGATTTCGGCGCATCCGATGCGCCTCTCACCCCGGAGCAGCTAAACAAGGACAGACTTCTCCAATTCCCCGCGGTCATTGGTGGGGTGGTGCCCGTGGTGAGCATCCTCGGGGTTAAGGCAGGCGAGCTTGGACTCGATTCCGACGCTCTGTGCAAGATATACCTTGGAGAGATAAGATACTGGGATGACAAGAAGATCACCTCCTTGAATCCCAATGTAAATCTGTCCCATAATGAAATTACCGTTGTCCACAGGTCTGACGGATCGGGGACAACCGCCATATTTACGAATTATCTCAGCGCTGTCTGTTCTGACTGGAAAAACAAGGTCGGGGCCGGAACCTCAGTGAACTGGCCAGTCGGGATCGGCGGCAAAGGAAATGAAGGCGTAGCAAATTATACGAAGAGGGCGCCCAACTCGATAGGCTATGTGGAGTTTGCGTATGCTGAGCAGAACAAGCTTGCCTATGTGCTGTTGAAAAACTCTGCGGGTAATTTCATAGCGCCGAACTTCGATGCCTTCGAGGATGCGGCTGCCAGTGCAGAGTTCGATCCGAAGAATCATTTTGATCTTTGGCTCGTCAATGCTCCGGGCAAGAATGCTTGGCCCATTGCCGGCGCGACCTTCATCCTCCTCGCCAAAGAAAAGGCGGATTCAAATAAGAAAGTGACCGCATTCTATGACTGGGCTTTCAAGGAGGGCGACGCCAAGGCGAAGGAACTGGTCTATGTCCCTCTTCCGAACTCCCTGAAGGACAAGATCAGAGCTTACTGGAAGGCCAATGGAGCGCAATAGTTTTATTGTGATACAACATAAACAATGTCAACGGGTCAGGCTGGACCATGGGGCTGACCCGCTGGTTTGGTGAGCCCGAAGAGCTTACGCAGCAGATTACTGTTTCTCAAAACCGACGGAAGGCGCATATGGCGGCAAGGACAGCAAAGAAGGACACCGCGGACCTCTTATTTTCCTTTGTCACAGGCGTGGCGTCTTTTACCGTCATCCTTTTCATCATAGGGATTTTATACGTTCTGATCTCCGAATCTTCTCTCGCTATTCACCGATTCGGGGTCATCAAATTCCTCACATCGACCGATTGGGACCCTGTGAAAGAAGTATTCGGCGCCTTAACGAACATCTTCGGCACCTTCGTCACTACGATTCTCTCGCTCCTTTTTGCCATTCCCGTGGCGATCGGCATCGCGATCTTTCTTACCGAGATCGCACCGAACTTCCTGAAAGGCCCCATCGGGGCGGCGATCGAACTTCTTGCTGCGATTCCGAGCATCATCTATGGAATGTGGGGACTTTTTACGCTTTCGCCCATCATGAGAGATCATATCGAGCCTTTTTTGAAAAAGATCACCGCCGGGATACCGGTCATCGAGGTACTCTTCAGGGGCACTCCCATGGGCATAGATATCCTCACGGCAAGCGTCATCCTGAGTATTATGATCATCCCCTTTACCGCGAGCATATCGAGAGACTCCTTCAACCTTACCCCTTCGGTTGTCAAGGAATCGGCCTACGCCCTCGGCGCCACGAAGTGGGAAGTAGTCAAGAACGTGGTCATTCCCTATTCGAAACTGGGCGTATTCGGTGGAATAGTCCTTTCCCTCGGAAGGGCGCTAGGCGAAACCATGGCGGTCGCCTTTGTTCTCGGGAACAACCACAGGATAACCACATCCCTTTTCGACGCGGCCGCTACGATAACCGTCACGCTGGCAAACGAGTTCGCAGAGGCGGACAAGGACCTCTATCTCTCCTCGCTCTTCTATCTTGCCCTTGTGCTTTTCGTCATGAGTTTTGTCACTCTGGCGGTCGCAAAGCTCTTCCTCCTCAGGGCGGAAAGGAAATATTCTAGATGACGAGGGAAAAGGTTAGGAAACTCGAAGGAATAGTCGCCCTGACGCTGAGCACCCTCGCTGCCTTTCTGGGCCTTTTCTGGCTTGTTTTCATCCTCGGAGATGTTCTTGTTCATGGGATAAAGGCTCTCACGCCAGCCCTGTTCCTCCAAGACCCTGTTCCCGCCGGCGTGGAAGGAGGAGGGCTTAGGAACGCCTTTATCGGGCAGTTGCAGATAACCTTTGCCGCAACACTGATCGGCGTCCCCATCGGCCTTCTGGGAGGCACGTTCCTAGCCGAATACGCTCGCGGCAGAAGGATTACGAGAGTCGTGAGCATACTCTCGGACATCATGGTCAGCGTCCCCTCGATCGTGATAGGGACATTTATCTACGCCGTACTCGTAAAGCCGATAGGGCACTTCAGCGGATGGGCAGGGGCTGTCGCCCTGGCGATCATCATGATCCCGGTGGTACTGCGTACGACGGAAGACATGCTCTCTCTTGTCCCCTGGACTTTAAGAGAAGCCGCCTTCGCCCTTGGAGCGCCCTACTACAACGTGATCACTCAGGTGGTATACAGGGGAGCTGCCACGGGGATCCTCACCGGCATCCTTCTTTCGATAGCGCGCGTGGCGGGAGAGACGGCGCCGCTTCTTTTCACTTCCTTCAATAATTCATTTTTTTCCACAAATATGAATGGACCGATCGCATCTCTGACGGTCTCCATATTCCAGTACGCCATGGGCCCTTATGACAACTGGCATGCTCAGGCATGGGCCGCGTCCTTTATGATCACCATCTTTGTGCTTCTCATCACCATCGCGGGAAGGCTCATCATCAAATGGAGGTACAAATAGTGACGGAGGTGGTCGAACTTCAGGTGAAGGACCTCGATTTCTTTTATGCCGGCCATATCCATGCCCTGAAGAAAATAGATTTCCCGATCTATAAAAACAGCCTTACCGCCCTTATCGGCCCTTCTGGATGTGGAAAGACGACCCTCCTCAGGTGCTTCAACAGGATGCACGACCTCTATCCGAAAAACAGGTATGAAGGCCAGATCCTCTTTCAGGGCAATGATATCCTGTCGAAAGATACCGATCACATCAATCTCAGGAGCAGGATAGGAATGGTCTTTCAGAAGCCTACGCCTTTTCCCATGTCGATCTTCGATAACATCGCCTACGGACTGAAACTGAAGGGGATAAGGAGGAGGTCTGAACTTTCGGAAAGGGTCGAGAACGCCCTCAACCATGCGGTCCTCTGGGACGAGGTGAAGGACAAGTTGAACGCAAGCGCCTATGACCTTTCCGGAGGCCAGCAGCAAAGGCTCGTCATCGCCAGGGCTCTTGCCGTCGACCCCGAGGTCCTGCTCTTCGACGAACCCACATCCGCCCTCGACCCCATATCCACGGCAAAGATAGAGGAACTGGTGGTGAAGTTAAAGACAGAGATCACAATCATCATCGTTACCCATAACATGCAGCAGGCAGCGAGGATCTCCGACTGGACGGGATTTCTGATGCTCGGTGAACTGGTGGAGTTTGACAGGACCGACAAAATATTTACGGCGCCGTCTAAAAAGCTCACAGAGGACTATATCACAGGGCGGTTTGGATAGGAGGGGAAAGGGGATGACCAAGCGTTTGCAGAGAGAACTGGAGAAAACAAAGAAGAGCATCCTTGCTCTAGGAGCCATGGTGGAAGAGCGGATCCGGATGGCCATCAAAGCGATCGAGTCGTGGGATGCCGACCTGGCAAACGAGATCATCCGCAAAGACTATGAAATCGATGAACTGGAGATCGAGGTGGAAGAAGAATGTTTGAAGATCCTTGCCTTGCACCAGCCCGTGGCCGTGGATCTGCGTTTCTTGATCGCCGTCATCAAGATCAACAGTGAGCTGGAAAGAATCGGTGATGAGGCGGTCAACATCGCCAACAGAGTCTGCAATATCTCGAAACGGAAGCGGCTGGAACTGTATTTTGATTTCAAGGAGTTGGCAGAGAAAGCAGCAACCATGCTCCGCATGAGCCTCGACTCCTTGGTAAACCTTGATCTGGACCTTGCCCTCAAGGTGTTAACCCTTGATGATGAGGTGGACCGCATGCACCGGGAGATCTACGACAAGATCAAGGAGGTCATGGCCCGAAATCCGGATTATGTCGCCTACCTCATCAACCTCTACACCACTTCCCGGCACTTGGAACGGGTTGGAGATCATTCCACCAACATCGCCGAAGAGGTCATCTACTTGATTGAGGGGGAAATCGTTCGCCACGGCAGGTGGGACGCGAAGACGGAAGAGAAAAAGGGATAATCATGCCGATGACGACCGCACACTGCACGCCAAAAGGCAGGTAACCTGCATACCCCAACACGGGCATTTCAAAGATCTGGAAGTGGTGTACAAAGGGAACCCGGTACATCCACTTCGCCAGGCTCCAGTAATTCCACATTTCCCAAAAAAAACCACAGATCAGGGCAGCCATGGCGGAGCTTAGAACAAGCGTCCAGTCCCCATGGGCCAAGGTTTTGAGAAGATGATCCTCTTGGAGGAGGGCCTGAAGAGAGACCAGGATGAGCAATGGAGACATCCAGAGAAGGGCGAAGAGATGATGGGGGAGTAAACCGAGGAGAAGAAGCCCTGTCCCTGCGACAGTGAGCACAAAGGCAGCCAAGCATCGCGGCCGGGGGACATGGAGACAAGGGAACCCCTGAAAGCTCTTCTCAATCCGTGGAAAAGAGAGGAGCCACTCTCTGGTGGAGGCGAAAGAGGGCAAGACCGTAGAAAAAGAAGAGGTGGCATAGAGAAAGTATTCTATAGGAGCAAACTCCGGCCCCACGTAATACCAGTTCTGGACGAAACGATTGAGGTATTCAAAGAACCACCAGAAGGCTGCACTCGCAGGAAAAAGAAGCAGAAAAGGGAGAGGCTGATCCAGCATCAGACAACGCCCGGCCCGGCGGTAGGTCAAGGCATTCAGGGTGACGATATAGGCCACCCATAAGGGTGTAAAGGTGTGGGGCTGGAATGGCTTGAACCATGGGAATCGGGTCCAAGCAAAGATCCAGGCCGTACTGCCGAGCAAAAGTCCGACCCAACCCCACCAGGGAAAAGGGGCGGAGGGTCTTTCGGTATGAACTCCCCTGCTTCTTCCAAAGGCGTGGATGACGAGAGGGCTGAGCACGGCAAGGATAAAGAGGCTGTATGCAATAAAAGCAAACCAGGAAAAAGGCGTTTCCTCAACATAGATGGTTTTGGGTGGAAATTGCAAATAGAGAAAGAGAGGCCTTCCTGCGAGAAGGATGCCGGCCATGGGCAGGCCCACGAGCATGGTCACGAGAACGATCAGTTTGATGAAAGTCTTTTTCATCGCTTGTTGTTTGTTGATTCAAAATAAAGCCTAACTCATACGCGTCGATCATTTCAACCCCATCCTCAGTCAAACCTAACACAAACGCATTTATTCCTTTTTGCAATCCCGTCGTCTCCCCCCTCATCCCCTGGTCGCCTTCGGCACTGCTGGAGGCGGCTGAACCTCTCCCCCATTTGGGCCTGACTATGTCCCACATTTTTTACTGGACACAGGGGCACTAGAAACGCCTGAGGGGCCGCGGGGGTCTCTTTCAAAATAGAGAAACGAAGGAAACGCTGCCTGGTGACTAGCTTTAGGTGATGGTTGAGGCGGGCGGAGGGCTTCCCGGGAATAGCCATCCAAATCCGTGCATGGGAATGACTGATGAAACCTCGCCGCCCGGTGATCCCCGTTAGGTCATGGGTGAGGCCCCGCCTGGAAACCGAGAAGAGGATACACTTCGTGAATATAATGTGGCATAAAAGAACGCAAAGACGCAGTGGATCTGAACCGAAAAGTGGATAAATTTTATAAAAAGGGGGAAGCTATGGCAACCATCCAGCCCAAAGGAGAAAAGATAAGGCAGGCGGTGAAGTGGATTTCTGGGGAGCTTCAAGAAGATGAGAAGAAGTCCATTCAGAAACTTGTACAGGAAGCTGCCCTGCGATTCAACTTGTCACCAGCGGAGGAAGAGTACCTCGTCGCATTCTATAGGCAGAAAAAGGGTCAGGCGTCCTGAGTATGGCCATCGGAGGGTTGGTTTCATGTCCGGGAGGGGATCACATCTGGAGGCGGTCTGGGCGCTTGGTGAGATGATAGAAAAATCGCGCGAAGCGGAAAAAGAGCCAAGTCACAATGACGATACACAGGCCTCCTCCCAAGATGGGGACCCAAAAGCCATCCTTATCCGGGTGACGAAGTCCTGCTGTGAGGGATAGAGCCCCCAAGAGAATGACGTAACCAGCCACAAGGCCGAAGGCCAGAATCGCGGCCCAGAGGCCCAGCTTCTTCACGGAAAAAGACTCACCACCAGTCATTTCATAAGGTCCTTCAGCTTCCGGGTTAAAAACTCTACCTGATTTCTCACCCTTTTGTCCACTTTCATTTTGTGTTCGATCATTTCAGAAGCGTAAAGGACGGTGGAGTGATTCCTGTTCAGGGTTTTACCGATGTCCTCCACTGTCATACCCGTGTGTTGACGACACAGATAAACGTAGACGTTTCGTGGATAGGAGTGAATCTTTTTCCGAGACTTTGAGTCCAGCATGTGGGGCTCGACTTTGAAATACTGGCATACCAGGTTCCTTATGTCTTCAGCAGTGGCGCAACTCTGTTCAGAGCAGTGGGAAAGGAGAACTTCTCGGGCAAGATCGGTGTTGATCTCTGCTTTGAGCAGCTCGGATTTCGCCTTGAGATATCTGAGAGCGCTTTCAATCTGGCGAATATCGCCGGTAAGCCCCTTGGCCAGAAGGTTAAGGATATCTCCAGAGAGTTTGATGCCCTGTTCAAAGGACTTCCTTTCAAGAATCTTGATCCGTGTATCATAGTCGGGCTTCTCAATGGTCGTGACGATCCCTGAAGTGAGGCGGGATGAGAGTTCTTTCGTGAAGTTGGGAATGTCTTTGGGCAAGAGGGAACTGGTGAAAATGATTCTCTTGTGGTCATTGGTCAAAGCATCCAGCGTGTATCCCAGTTCAAGCTGGGTTTTCTCCTTGCCTCCGAGAAAATGAACCTCCTCCAAAAGGAGCACATCGCAGCCGCGGCGGAATTTGTTCTTGAACTCCTCAATGCGGTTGTTCTTCAAGGCAAAGATCATCTCATTAACGAAATCTTCCGCGGTAATGTAGATCACCCGGAGCTTTGGGCTGCTCTTCATAATGGTATGAGCTACGGCCTGAGAGAGATGACTCTTGCCCAAGCCGGTATTGGAGAGGATGAAAAGGGATCGGTAGGAAATGCGGGTTTCCAGGGCGAGCGCTTTCGAAGCAGAGTAGGCAAATTCGTTGCATCTCCCGACCACGAATCGATCAAAAGTAAAATCATGATTGAGAGTTCTTCCGTTGGTAGGGACGTTGGGAAGGGAGAGCTGCCTGACGGGGGTGAAGATGCCTGGGGGTGTTGTCGGCTTTGCGGGTGTATGGACTTTAAGGGCGAACCTGTAACTGCCGTTGCAGACACACCTAAGCTTTTCTTGGAACATGCCTAGGTAGTTCTCCGTGATCCAGTTGAGGGAGAATTTGTTAGGGCATCCCAGAACAAGGATATCCTCCTTTTTCTCCAGCAAGCTGATAGGGCTGATCCAGAGAGAAAAGCTCTTTTCCGGAAGGGCTCCCTGAATTTCCTTTTTGACCTCTTCCCAGATGTCTGACATTGTTCCCCCAAGAATAGGAGAAAGGTTAGATTTGGTTTTGGTGATGAGTCGAATGTAGTATGGGGGCGTTCTAACTAGATCTCAGAAAGGCTGTCAAAGGGAATGATTCGCAGGGATGACTTAGACCGCAACGCATTATCGACAAGGGATAACCACTTGGCATCATTCGACTAAATTTGTGGAGGAGGGTAACCTCCCATGGAACAAGACAAAATATCCCTGAAAGATTCGCACCTGAATTCAGAGAGTTCTGCCTTTTTGGACCTTCGTTTATAAATGTATCCACAATCGCGAATCTTGCTTTTTCTGTTTTTTTCTTCATTTTTCGTCGATTTTCTGTCACCCCTCTTTGATTTTTCGAAATTAGGCCTGTCCCCTGGTATAAAATCATGGGGCTTGGGGACGGAGTTGATCTCTGGGACATCCCACGCAGATCAAGGGCCCCGCGATTCGCCCTTGTGAACGTGCACCGTGCGAGGTATGATTAACAAAACTCACCAAGGAGGGGAGGCGAAAAAATTTCATGAGTAAATTGAACATCGCTTTGCTCGCCGGTGGCTGGTCAGGAGAAAGAGACGTTTCCTTGAAGAGCGGAGAGAGCGTCTGCAGGGCGCTGGACAAGGAAAAGTACGAGGTAAAGAAGTATGACCCGCGAGACGATCTCATCGCCCTCATCAACGACCGGAAAAACATTGATCTCGCCTTTGTCCTGCTTCATGGAAAATATGGCGAGGATGGTTGCGTTCAAGGCTTTCTGGATCTCCTGGGGATTCCTTTTGTCGGTTCGGGAGTCCTACCGAGCGCCATGGCTCTGAACAAGAGGGTGGCCAAAGAAATGTACAAAAGCGCGGGGCTGAGGGTGGTGGAAGATGTCTGCCTTCAGAAAGGGCAGAGGGTTTCGGTGGACGCCATACGGAGGAGGCTTGGTTCCTCTACGGTGGTGAAACCCGTGTCGGAAGGATCGAGCCTCGGCGTTTCCATTTGCCACTCCAAGGATGAGCTCCTAAGAGGGATTGAGGCCGCCTTCCAGCTGGACGGAGAGATCCTGATTGAGCGGTATCTCCAAGGACGGGAGGTGACCTGCTGCGTCATAGGCAACCGGGACCTTGAAGCCCTTCCCCTGATCGAAATCCTGCCCAATCCTGAATATGCCTTCTTCGACTACAAGGCGAAGTACACCCCTGGTGCCACGGATGAAATTTGCCCCGCTCCCACGACCAAGAGGGAGACCGAAAAGGCGCAAGCCTGTGCGAAGGAGGCACACAGGGTCTTGCAATGCAGGGTTTGGAGCAGGACGGATATGATCATCCATGATGGTGAGGTCTATATTCTGGAAACGAACACCATACCGGGAATGACCGAGACGAGCCTGGTCCCTCTGGCTGCTCGAACCGCCGGCCTCACGTTCACCCAATTGCTGGACAAATTGATTCGCCTCTCCCTTGAGGAGAAAAGGCTGAAGTAAACCGCTGCTTTCATCATCGTCTCTTCGTCCTTGTACCGTGTGTCAGAGGTTCCTTTAAACAAGTCCGGGGACTGAATCAACAAATTTCTGAGACGCAATACGACAGACAAGACATGCCGCTGGTCCTATCCTCAGGTGGCTTGCGATTTATATAACCATCTGAATTTATTTAATTTATTGTCATGCGGCAGGACCTCTCTGAAGGAGGACTTTGTTCTTTCCTCTCCATGTTTCACGTGAAACCTTGATTTTGCCTTCCAAAAACAGACGGGTTGTGCTATCAGCTGGATGCAGAAAAAGAGGGTCCTTAGTACATCGGTTCACAAATTCGGTTGGGTATTGGAGACGGGGGTCTGTGATAGGGCCATGGGGGTCTCTTTCAAAATGAGGAAACGAAGAGAGACCGGGAAAGAGACCCCCATGGCCCCTCAGATGTCGGCGATACCCCCTGCGTACCCGTATTTATGAAACCGTGTACCTAGTATCGTGTCTCAAAATTTCGTTGAGGCATTGCGTCGTGGCCCCACCTCCCGGCGGGGGGTGGGGTCGCACACGGGACCAATTCAATGAATTTCTGAGACGTGATACTTGGGTAAGGGTGAACTCGATTTCTCATGGGGTTAATCATCTCCATAACAAACCAGAAAGGTGGGGTGGGTAAGACCACCACAGCGGTGAACCTTTCCGCTTCTCTGGCCGTGATGGAAAAAAAATGCCTTCTCGTGGACTGTGACCCTCAGGGCAATGCAACGGCAGGAGTGGGCATGGACAGATCCGCCCTCGAGGGCGGCCTTTATGAACTTATCTTTGGCTCTGCAAGCGAGGATGGGGTGATGAGGCCTACAGTGCTGCCCGGGCTTTATCTCATCGGTGCGAGTGAGGATCTCATAGGAGCAGAGGTGGAAATGGCCTCCGCAGAGGGGCGGGAGTTTCTTTTCAGGAAGAAGCTCTTGCCTCTCAGAGACCGCTATGACTATATTTTCTTGGACTGCCCGCCTTCTCTGGGCTTTCTTACTGTGAACGCCCTTACGGCATCCGATGCGGTGCTCGTCCCTCTTCAATGCGAGTATTATGCTCTGGAAGGGCTTAGTCATCTTCTGAAAACGCTGAAGGCGGTGAAAAGAAGCCTCAATCCATCTCTGGGATTTGCAGGAATAGTGCTGACCATGCACGATTCAAGGAACAATCTTTCTGCGCAGGTGGAAGAAGAAGTGCGCAACCACTTCAAGGATGCCGTTTTCAAAACCATTATTCCACGGAACGTTCGTCTGAGCGAAGCTCCGAGTTATGGGAAACCCGCTCTTCTGTACGATGTCCGATCCACGGGTGCTCAAAGCTATCTTGCCCTGGCTCAAGAGCTGATCAGCAGGGGAGGAAAGAAGTATGTTTAAGCGCAAGGCTCTCGGAAAGGGGTTGTCCGCCTTGATCCCTGAACCGAATGGACTCACAGGAGGCGAGGACAGGTTTTTCCACTGCCCCGTAGAGGCGATAGAGCCTAATCCATATCAACCGAGGCAGAGTTTTGAGGGACAGGGGTTCGAGGATCTGGTTCAGTCCGTCAAAGAGAAAGGGATCATCACGCCCCTTCTGGTGAGCAAGACGGAAACGGGCTATCGCCTCATCGCCGGAGAACGTCGGTGGAGGGCAGCCCAGAGGGCCGGGCTGGAGAGCGTTCCCGTGGTGGTGAGAGAAGCCACACCGATCGAATTCCTGGAGCTTGCGTTGATCGAGAACATTCACAGGAGGGATCTCAACCCCATCGAGGAAGCGCGGGCTTACGAGAGGTGGCTGGAGGACACCAAGACCACCCAGGATGCGCTGGCAAAAAAACTGGGCAAAGAGCGCTCCACCATCACGAACATGCTGAGGCTCCTCAAATTGCCCCCGCTGATCCAGAAGGACCTCCTGGAAGACCGCCTCAGCATGGGGCATGCCAGGGCTCTGGCAGGCCTCAGAAACGCGGAAGAACAGAAAGCGATGCGCGATCTTGTTCTCAAGAGAGGCCTCTCGGTAAGACAGTTGGAAGCGCTCGTGAAGAGAAAGGGAAGGGCGCAGGAGAAGAAAAAGGAGGAAGAGGAGAAAGATCACTATTTTCGATCTCTTGCAGAAAATCTTAAGAGAACCCTGGGAACCAAGGTGGAAATCAAAAGACGGGGGAAGAAGGGGAGCATCGTAATCTACTTTTATTCGGATGGGGAACTTGATCGGCTGCTAGAGCTTCTTTCGTAAAAGATCGATCCAAGGCATGGCCGGGTGATCAGTATCTCGGGCAATGGCCCATTGAAAAGGCATGATGGCCATATGAAAGAGCAGAGCATCATCGCTGTGATGGATGGACAGGGAGGGGGTATTGGCGCCACGGTCATCAAAGCCCTCAGGGAGCGCCTTGGAGAGGAGATGGAGATATGGGCCCTCGGCACCAATTCGATTGCCACCTCCAGGATGATGAAGGCGGGTGCGAACCGGGGCGCCACCGGGGAAAATGCGATCGTGCGGTCCTGTCCAAGAGCGCATGTCATCGTTGGACCTCTGGCCATCCTCATGCCTCATGCGATGATGGGGGAAGTAACGCCCAGAATGGCTGAGTCGGTCAGTTCAAGTGATGCCAAGAAGATTCTGATCCCCCTGACCCAGGAGAAAGTGTCTATCCTGGGGGTGAGAAATGCCCCTTTACCCCACCTTGTGGAGGAGGCAATCAAGATCATAGAGGAGATGAGAGGCCATGTGTGAAGCAGCGGCATACATTCTAAAAGAAGGTCGCGAGGAGTTGGTTTCGGAAAGCGTTGATCTTCTTGAATCCGAAGGAGGTGTGATCAAGATCTGGAATATCTTTGGAGAAAAAGTCGAACTCAAAGGAAGGATCAAGTCCCTTTCTCTTTTGGAGCACAAAATCATCTTGGAACCCCTATGAAAGGCTGAGTATGTTCAACCGCTCCACGCATGGGCAAAAGTCGGCATGAAAGGAGGGATTCATCATGGTGAAAGAAGTAGCGAAAAAACTGGCTTGGCTGGGTCATGATGGTTTCAGGATCGACGCGGCGAAAACGATCTATTTCGATCCCTACCAGATATCCGGGGGCCCCAAGGCAGACCTGATTCTGATCACTCATGATCACTTTGATCATTGTTCTCCTGAAGATGTCGTGAAAATCCAACAGCCAAAGACAGTGATCGTCACCGAGAAGGTGGCGGCCAAGAAATTCAAAGGGGATGTCCGAATTGTCAAACCTGGGGACTCCATACGCGTCCATGAGGTTAAGGTGGAAGCGGTTCCATCTTACAACGTGGACAAGGACTTCCATCCCAAAAAGAACAGTTGGCTAGGATTCATCGTCGACGTAGAGGGGGTGAGAGTTTACCACGCGGGAGATACGGATTTCATCCCGGAAATGAAGGAATTCAAGGTAGATATCGCGCTTCTTCCAGTGTCGGGCACCTACGTCATGACAGCGGATCAGGCGATCAGAGCGGCTCTCGCCATCAAGCCGAAACTGGCGATCCCCATGCATTATGGTGCCATTGTGGGAGATGACAAGGATGCGGAGAAATTCAAAAAAGCCCTGGAGGGCAAGGTGGACGTTCTGATTCTTTCGAAAAGTTAGAACCATTCAAAGGCCCTCTCTGAGGGCCTCCCCCCCTAGGCCCTTCAGCCCACCCGCACGTGCTTCATCACCCAATCAGGCAGGGTGCTCATGTCGTAATAGTGGCCCATGGTGTAGAAGCAGGTGGAAGAGCAGTTCAGGTTACACTTTTCCTTGAGGCTCTGGAGATCCTCCTTATGGAAACGGGGCTCCCAGATACGACCCCAGTCATGGTCATAGGTGATCATGTCGAAGCAGGGCGACAAGGTTCCGTCCGTACGGATCAGGGCGCCGTTGTGGCCCGCCCGGCAGTCCCAAGGTTTCATCCGGCCTCTCATGCGATCTTTGAATGCCTGCAGGTGAGGGATGGAATTGACCATGGGCCAGTGCTGGCGTTGCTTGTCGATGATCCAGGCTAGGAGTTCATCGACTTCGTCATACTGGTCTGGAATGATATGGAGCCCATCATTCTGATGTTTGTAATGCGCGGTGCCAACAAAGCCGTGGGGAGGTTCGTTGAGGTGATAGTCTGTGCCAATTCTGTTCTGGTGGGCAATTTCTGTCAGCATCTTTACATCTTTGATATTGGTCCGGCAAATATTGATGTTGAAGAAGAGCAGATAGCCGTATTTCTTTTGTCTTTCAACAAGATATCTGAACTGGGGCTCAATGCTGAGGAGTGCTTTGGGCAGTCCCTTTCTGGGCGCAATGCAGTCTACCGCCAGGTTGATGGCGGCCAAGCCCGCTTTTCCCATCTCATCGATGAAAGGCTTGTCTAGGAGGTAACCATTGGTGGGCAGATACATGAAGAACCCTTTTTCCGCGCCATAACGGATCACTTCGAGAACAAAATCTTTACGGAGCAAGGGTTCGCCCCCCATGATGGGAATCACCCGGCAGCCGACAGACCAGAGCCAGTCAATGGCCGATTTCGCGGTGTCCAGGGTCATGGCCGGTTTTGCGTTGTCGTACTGAAAGCAGTAGTGACAGTCGATGTTGCAGTTCCATTCAGTGAACAAATAACAAAGGAGCGGCCGGAACGCCTCAGAATGGATTCGTGAATTGAGGTAGGGGATGATCCAGCGCCTGATGGCTCGGACACCATTCGCGCCTTTGTACTGTAGCTCCCCGTTCATGGCATCCTCCTGACTATCTTTCCACGCTTACAGCGACGGGCGTCCCGCCCTCAATATCATGCGTGGATCTTCGTGAGGAAAGCAACAGAAGAACGGCAGCGGAGGCGAATCTAATCGCAGGTTTTTCCTGTAACGGAGGACTATCAAAGGCAACTCTCTTGCGGCGTCGATCCGTGTTCGCTCTCCAAAACTCCGTCTAACCCAGTAGAGCCAGATCTAAGGCCTATATTTAGAAACGAGACCTTTTAAAGATAGCTTTAACAAAATAAGTAATTTTTAGTAGCAATGAGTAAAATTAAATGTTTTCTTATTGATAGCGGATTGCTTTCATCCGGAATATAAGAAACTCACCTTTTGATGTCAATCAGTTCGAAGAAGGATTGTTAAGGGAACGTTGGACTTTGCCCTGTTAGTTCAGCCCCTAGAAAACGGCAGCAGCCACTTCACACAAGAAATATCAAGCGGCGCCTCCTGCGGGTGAAGGTTTTTGATTTAGCACGCTCATTCTCTCCGGAAGGTGGAGGTAATATTCCCCTTCTTCCCGCTTTCCTCTTTTGAGGCATCCTTTCCCATAGATGGCGCACTTCTCAGCGAGTTCCTTCATCACTAGAGGGAACTGACGTTCATTCAATCGGCCGCTCTCGATGAGCTTGAGCATCGCTCTGATGCGGTATCGGTCCATGCCTTTGAAGTTCCTCGAGAGCTGGTCCGGCGATCCTCCTTCTTTCACGACTAAGGTTTCCTTAATCAGGTAAATGGGATAGCGGCAGGATATTCTAAGCCAGAGGTCATAATCCTCGCACACGGGTAAGGCCTCGTCAAAAAGACCTACCTCCTCCAAACGGGATCGTTTGACCATCGCTGCCGAAGGACTCACGAGGCAGAGTTTCAGAGAGGGTTCGAAAATATCCCCCGAAGGTTTGAGGTGCTTCTTTTTGGGGTTGGCTCTCAGGCCCCCCCTTATCCACCGCTCTTCTGTCTGGCAGGCGACCGCCTCCGGGTGCTCCCTAAAAAAACGCACCTGCACGGCGAGCTTTTCTCCAAGCCAGTAGTCATCAGAGTCCAGAAACGCGATGAGAGGAGCTGCCGTAGCCCTTATCCCTGTGTTCCTTGCCGCGGAGACCCCCAGCTGCTCCAGGTGCGAAATGATTTTGACGCGCGGCTGGAATGGTGCCAGAAGAGAAAGCGTATCATCCGTTGATCCATCATCCACCACAATGATCTCATGATCCATGAATGTTTGGAAAAGCACCGACGAGACAGCCCGGGCAACTTTTTGCCCTCGATTAAAGGTGGGAATGATGACGCCTACCTGGGCCATGAAAGAAACTTCCAGATGAGCCCCAGGAGGCCGGCAAAGAAGAGGTTTGCCTCCACCATCGCTTCAAGCCGCGTGCTCGGATAAAGCCATCGTCTCTCATAGGCGATGAGACAGAGGCTCAACGTGAGATAACAGAGGAGAAGGAGATAGGAGAAGGGCCCGACGAGTGAGAGAAGAGGTGCTACGGCGAGAACGATTGCACCCAAAAGCAGAACGCCTTTCAAGAGAAGAAGCGTTCTTTTTTCCCCCAGGGTGATGGCGATGGTTTCCGAACCTACGATGAGATCCCCTTGCACCTGAAAGATGTCGAAAAAAGCAGACCTGACGTAAACCACGGTGGAGACGAAAAAGAAGGCGGTGAACGCAGCGAGCCAGCTCGGCCCTGCGGCCTCGAGAAGGGGAAGCAGAGCAATGACAGCGCCCCAGGCGAGGGCTTGGGCAAGGGTTTTGGAACCCGGAATATCCTTGATCCTAAAAGAACGGCCGAGCTTACTTTGCCCTAGGGGGAGAATGGGAAGGCTGTAGATGCTGCCAAGGATGCTAAGCCCGACCATGGTGACAAATGTGGTCAGCCCGATCGAGTAAGAGAGCCCCAGGCAGCCTGTGATGGCCGCAAGGCCTGATAAGATGATGATCCTCCTGTGGCTCCTGTAAAAGAGGGCTCTCTCCGGGTCATTGTATAAGCTCGCTCCTTTATCGAGGAAACGGTTGAGAACGTGCATGGCATAGATATAAAGAAAAGCGAGAGAGGGATGGCCCAGATCAGGGCTCGTTCCTGAGAGGAGGAGTGAGGCATAGCATAGAAAGAATGCTCCCAGCGAGATCACCGTGTTGGTCTGAAAAAGAAACTTGAGGGCGTACCTTGCAGAGCGTCCAAGGATGGGCTCTTTCCGGCTTCGGATAGCCTCGATTTCCTGCACCACTTTCTTGATCATCCAGTTCGGTGTGGAGGCACCGGCGGTCACGCCGACCAATTCCATGGAGGAAAGCTGCTTCTTATCCAGCTCCGCCTCGGTCTCCACGTGAAAGGTGGGAACGCCCGCTGACTTCGCCATCTGGGCCAGCCGCCGCGTGTTTCCACTGTGATACCCTCCCACCACCACAATACCGTCCACATGAGGAGCCAAAGCCCTGACATCCTCCTGGCGGCGCTGGGTCGCATCGCAGATCGTGTCAAAGACGAGGGCGTCTGGAAACCGCTTCTTGATCGATCCGACGATCTCCATGTACTGCTGTTTTTCCTGGGTGGTCTGAGCGACGATAATGAGGTTTTCTGACTTCGGCAGGTCCGGCAGCTCTTCGATGCTGCTGATGACATAAGCCTTGCCGTTGCCATATCCCCTTAGGCCGATCACCTCTGGATGGTCTGCTTCTCCTACGATGACGGCTGTGTACCCCTTGTGTGTATGGTACCGAACGATGGACTGCACCCGGGCAACCCTGGGACAAGTGGCATCAATGATCCTGAGCCCTGACCCCTTGAGAAGTTTCCGTTGCTCCGGCGGGATGCCATGAGCCCGGATCACGATGGTTCCCTTCTGGATATGGGAGACGACATCCACTGGACTGACGCCTTTGGATTCCAAGAGCTTCATCACCTGTTCGTTGTGGATCAGGGGCCCATAGGTGTAAAGAGGTCCATGGTCCTTGTTCGCTTCTGTGAGGACCATATCAAGGGCGCGGCGGACGCCCATGCAAAACCCTGCTGTTCTTGCGAGCTTGACTTTCAAGTTTGCCCGTTCTCCAGCTTGGAAAAATAATTGTCTATGGTGTTCACCAGGGTTCCCCGATTCTTAATTTGGGCAATACTTGCCCGGAACTGGCTGCTGTGAGGTAGTCCCCTGGTACAAGAGAGGAGAAGGCCCCGGATGGCCAGGGCTGCCCTCTGCTCCTCCACGGACTCGCACAATAGCCCGAAGTGATCCAGGATGAACGACCTGCGCTCTGAAAGGCTGGGTTGAGCCTCGGGAAGGCCCTGCGACATGGTCGCAACCTGGCGGAAGATCCAGGGATTGCCGATGGCTCCCCTGCCGATCATCACGCCGTCGCAGCCGGTTTCTTTTTTCATGCGCAGGGCACTGGACGGCTCAAAGATGTCTCCATTGCCGATGACGGGAATGCTCAGCCGCTCCTTGATCCTCCCGATCCATGCCCAGTCAGCGGGAACGGAAAACCCCTGGGTGGCATACCGAGGATGGACGGTGACGGCATCAGCGCCGCAGTCTTCGATAACACGGGCAATCTCAATGGCCACAGGCCCTGCAGGAGACCAGCCCGCTCGGATTTTCACCGTCACAGGGCATGAGCAGGCGCTGCGCACCGCAGAAACAATCCGGGCCACCTGCCCCGGGTCCTTCAGGAGAGCAGCTCCTGCGCCCGTCTTGACGACTTTTCTCACGGGACAGCCCATGTTAATGTCCACCAGGTCTGCCCCAGCCTCTACAGCCATCTCCGCAGCCATGGCCATCACCTCAGGATGGGAGCCGAAGATCTGCACGGATAGAGGCTTTTCCGCAGGATGGCTTTTGAGATAATCGGTGGTTTTCTTGTGACTCCGCGTCAGGCCATTGGCGCTCACCATCTCGCTGCTGACGCATCCTGCCCCAAGCTTCTTCACCATGAGGCGAAAGGCGAGGGTGGTGTAACCCGCCATGGGCGCCATGAGAAGCGAATTGTCAAGTTTGACCGAGCCAATGCAAAGCATACTCACATTTTAGAGGACTTTGAGAGCAAATACAATCTCTGTGACGTCCTGTTTGTCAGTCTTGCGAAAAACTTCCCTGGGAATCCACCCCTCCCTCTCCTCTTGCCTCCTCACGATGTCCCACATTTTTTATTGGACACAGGGGGTACGGATTGGGGGTCGTGGGGGTCTCTTTCAAAATGAAGAAACGAAGAGAGACTGGGAATGAGTGTGCAAAAAGGGGGCAGCGAAGGCGGGCGGCGAGGTTTCACCAGTCATTCCCATGCATGGCCTTGGATGGCTATTCCCGGGAAGCCCTCCGCCCGCCTCACCCATCACCTAAAGCTGGTCACGAGGCAGCGTTTCCTTCGTTTCTCTATTTTGAAAGAGACCCCCGCGGCCCCTCAGGCGTTTCTAGTACCCCTGTGTCCAGTAACTCTAGCTAGGGGTGAAAATCAGTCTTGCCTCAAAACAACACATCTCCTATCATGTCGATCCCATGGGAGCTTACCACAAAGTCATCGAGTTTCTCGGCCTCAAAAGGAATGTGGCCGTCCTCCTTGCCATGATGATCCTCGTGGGCATGGGCGAGAAGATGGCGGAGCGGTTTCTCCCCGTCTACCTCATGCTCCTCGGTGGAGGAGCGCTATCTGTGGGGCTCCTGAATGGGCTGGACAATCTCCTGAGCGCCCTCTACGCATTTCCCGGCGGATATTTGAGCGATCGGCTGGGCTACAAGCGTGCTCTTGTGTTCTTCAATCTCTTTGCCATGGCCGGGTATACGATCGTTATCCTCTTCCCGGCATGGCAGGCGGTGATCCTGGGGGCGGTCTTTTTTGTTTCCTGGTCCGCCATTTCCCTTCCCGCTTCCATGGACCTCATCTCCAAGGTGCTCCCCCTCACCAAGAGAACCATGGGTGTTTCTATGCATTCCTTTATCCGGCGCATCCCCATGGCCCTCGGGCCTGTGGTGGGAGGAATATTGATTGAGCGTTACGGAACAGGGGCAGGGATTCGTCTAGCCTTTGTGGCAGCCTTTGGAATGGCAGCCGTATCCCTTATGATGCAGCAGGTTCTCATCAAGGAGCAAAGGGAAACAAAGAAAAAGGCCAATGAGGCTGAGAAAAACCCCATCCGCATGCTCCGGCATATGAGCCCCTCTCTCAGGAACCTTCTCCTGTCAGACATCCTTATCCGGTTCTGCGAGCAGATCCCTTATGCTTTTGTGGTGATATGGTGCCTTGAGTACGCCCGGGTCTCACCCGTTCAGTTCGGCATCCTCTCCTCTGTGGAAATGCTCACAGCCATGCTCATCTACATTCCCGTCGCCTACCTGGCTGACAGAAGTTCAAAGAAGCCGTTCGTGGTGATGACGTTTGTATTTTTTACCTTTTTCCCGCTCGCCCTTCTCTTCAGCCGCTCTCTCGCAATCCTGATCCTCGTCTTTGTCCTGAGAGGCCTCAAGGAGTTCGGTGAGCCCACGCGTAAAGCGCTGATCATGGACCTTGCGCCCGACGGGAAAAAAGCGGGTATGTTCGGAGCCTATTATCTGGCGCGGGATCTCATCGTATCCTTCGCTGCCTTTGGAGGCGCGTTTCTCTGGAGCCTCTCTCCCGCGACGAACTTTCTTGCTGCTTTCGGGTTCGGCGTGATCGGTACAGTGATCTTCGCCATTTACGGGAAGGACTTGGGGAAAGCAAGGCCATTCTCCCTCCCCTTTATCCCCTCCTCCACCCTCCGCAGTAGCTCTGCTACGGAGGACGGACACAAGGGGAGGGGAACCTAGTTGTCGGACAGCCTCACTTAATTCGCCGCAACCTGACCTCAACTCTACCCATCTCTGCACTGTTAGCTTCCTTGGATGTCCGTGATGCACGCCTTAAGTCACAGGAACCGGCTCTCTTCTCTACTCAGTCACTTTTCGGACTAGAAGAGGTTTGTGAAAAGGGGTTTCGTAGTTGATTTTTTGCTTGACAATTCTGTTCCACAACAATAAAGTTACACAACTTTTAAGTTGCGCAAATATGACGGCAAACTTTTAGGTGAATAGATGACAGCACTGACACAAGTCGACAGGACCTTTATTCGGGAAAACCTCCCAGCGCCACATAATACACCTGAACGCTATGAGGAATACATCCTGTCCAAGATCCAGGTACATGATGTCCTTTGTACAGTCACCAAAGCATCCGTCACCAAGCTTCTTGACCCACTAGTTCAAAAATACCGCCACCGTTTCTTTTGTCGCATAGATGATTCCCATCAGCAGAAAAGCGCTGCCAGCATTGTCGAAAAGATCAGGCGATCCCAAACGAAAAAAGCTTCGCCGGAGGAACCTGAACCGGTGCGATATGACTTTAACAATTTCGCTGAAAAGATGACTGATCTGGCCAGGCTCAGAATTGTCTGCAACTTCCTCCATGATGTGGAACTGGTTGAAAACGAGATAGAACAGTCCCAAGAGCTGAGAGACGCGTTTAACATCCGGAAGGCCTTATCAATAAACCTTCGACCAGGACTTCGCAAGTCCGGCGAGCGCTCCGTCAAGTTCACCCTGGAGCATCGCGCCAGACAAGGTCTTTTTCTCGAAATCCAGGTGATGACGCAGTTGCAGGAAGCATGGGACAAAAAGGACCACTTTCTGGTCTATGAAAAGCGAAGAGTGAGTCCCGAAAAGGACGAAGAGAATTTCCCTGATTTCATGGATTCGAAGATGTTTGCCATGTCGGAATTGCTTTTTGTCGCTGATCAGTATTTTGAACTGTTGCGAGGTTCAGAGGAAGAGCCCCCAGATCCCGAGGGAACGCATGAGATTAAGAAATGAGAGATTGAGAACAGGGCATCTCTTGGCGTTTGTCTCTCCGAAGGATGAGAAGGATAATTTTTCCCTTTTCATTCTGGTGAAGGACCTTCGTCAGTTCGAATCAGTCCTTAAGGTTACTGAGGGGTTCCGGCGCATCGCAGAAGCCTTCAGGGATAAGTATGAGTGCAGGAGTTATTCCATCGCGGATGTCGGAAAGGTGCGGGATGTTGTTCCCGTCATCGATGAGGGCCGGATGCTGCGATTTGAGCCCGATGAATTTCTTTCCAGTTCGGGACAAATGAAAGAAATCATGGCGGGTGCGATTCTTGAAAGGTTAAGCCACGGGGACAGAATCATTTTCCCTCTCGTCAGAACAGGGGCAATGGCCACAGGTCGCAATTTCTTCGACAGATACGAAGAGGTGAAGAGGATGTGGGGAAAGATCGAATCCGGAGAAAAACTCCTGCTCCAGGCCCCCCGGCGCTATGGAAAAAGCAGTCTTCTTCACCATATCGCTACGGACCAACCACAAGGCTGGTGCGCCTGTTATGTGGACTTTCAGGGTGGCAAGTCGCCGGAAGACTTTGTCTACTTGATCCTGAAAGGAGTCTGCCAGCAGGAAAGATTCAAGGAATGTCTTCCAGCACACCTTTCAAGGCAGGAGCCTTGGAGTTGCAGCGAGATCACAAAGGCTGGCCTGTTCCGGGAAGAACGAGCAGGAATCAGAAAAGACTGGAAAGGTTATGGCGAAAAACTATTTCTATCGCTAAACGGGGCTTCAGAACGGATCCTCCTGCTCTTTGACGAGGTCTCCTTTCTCTTTGAAGACATGATTACTGAAATAGGCTCCGAACTTGAAGAGGTGTCAGGTCTTCTTTCGTGGTTTGCCGAGATCCGCAGCAAGACAGCCCGCATCTCTTACGTGCTTTCAGGTTCGGAACATCTTCCGGTATTTCTTGATGCCTACGGAGTCGATGGACGGCTTCAGGACATGACCCCAGAGCACCTCGATCTCTTTGACGGAACCGCTGCCAAAGAATTTGTATCCCTGATAATGGCCGGGCAGGGAGTCGTTATCAGTTCAGACGAAATCGACAGGATCCTTTCCCTGCTGGGTGACCCCATTCCCTACTTCCTTCAGTTGGTGCTGGATACGCTGATCAGTGACTGCAAGCGGGACGGGAGCCTTTCAGGGGAACGGGTGGACGAGATCTACTATCACAAGCTGCTTGGACCTGAAAGAAAGAGGTACTTTGAATCCGTGCACCAGCAAGTGGAAAGATATGATCGTTACAAGAGCGGAGCACGCAAGGGAGCCGAACGCCTGCTGAGCGAGCTCGCAAGCCGCGACGCCATTCCCAAAGGGGATCTGGAAGCCCTGTGGTCTGCGGAAACGGGTTCGGCATTAGGCTTTGATATGATGTTGGCTATCCTTCGAGACGACTTCTACGTGAGGGAGGAGTCGAATGGCCTGTTCACCATGTCGAGCAAGCTCTTAAGAGACTGGTGGCAACGACATGTTCTTGCCATTGAACCAAGGAGTTGAATTTCCTTATGAGCACCTTTTTCCCCTACACACCCAGGCAGGACACCCCGGAGAGTCTCCGGGCGTGCTTTGTCGCCCGAGAGTTCCTTCTGAATGAACTGCTCCAAAGCATTCGTGAGCAGTCGCAGGAGAATAACCTCCAACACTGGATGATCATCGGATCCAGGGGGTTGGGCAAATCCCATCTTATTGCCTTGCTCTACCACAGCGTGAAAGAGGATCCTGGACTCGCAGGGAAATGGGTTCCGCTTCTAATGAAAGAAGAGGAACAGGGCGTCTTCTCTCTTCACACTCTCTTCACGCGCATTTTGACCATTCTTTCAGAGGAGGTTGAGAGAAAGGACCCTGAGAGAGCCGGGCAACTGGCTTCCTACCTCAGCGATCTGAAGAAGGGGAAACTCTCGAAGGAAGATATTCTGGAAGGAGTACTTGCTTGCCTCAAGGACTTCACGGCAGCTACCGCAAGAAAGCTTTTGGTCCTGGTCGAAAACACGGATGATCTCTTCACGAGATGTGTACCCAAGACCAATGAGATCAAGAGACTCCGCAAGATCGTCCAGCACGACAATCATATTCTTCTGATAGCCACATCTCCGGGGCAATTCGGACGGATTACTAGCAGCGGGGCGCCTCTGTACCAGTTCTTCCGCATCCGCACCCTTGAGTTGCTCTCTTTTGAACATGCTCTGGAACTCCTGAATTGCTGGTCCAGGATGGATCCCGATAGGAAAGAAATCGAGCCTTTCCGTCGCGAGGACACCAAACTGCGTGTCCTTTACCATCTCACAGGCGGAAACCCCAGGCTCCTGTTGTTCCTCTATATGGCTGTCAGCGGCCAGGGCGGAATCAAGAGGGCAGTCGACACCTTTAGCAGGCTGCTGGAGCAGGATCTAAGCAACTACTACCTGAGCCGGATGCGTGAACTCTCGAACCAGGAGCAGCCTATCGTAATTGCCCTTGCTGAGGCAGACCGCAGCCTTACCCAAAAAGAGATCGCTCAGCAGACGTTCCTTCCTCAGGCAAGCATAGGCACTGCCATGATGCGACTGGAAAGCCATGGGACAGTTCGGCCGGTTTCCGGGAAAAAAGGGAAGAACACCCTTTACACCCTGACAGACCATCTGTTTCGACTCTGGTACAGGTGGCGCACAGGCCTAAGGGAACGCAAAGTTATCGAGGCCCTTGTGGAGTTTTTGGGCATCTGGTATCGGCGTAAGGAGTTACAGGCTTGGTCCGGAGAGAGAGGCAGCATCGGGCTCTATTGCAGGGAGGCCCTGCAATTCCGGGCATCGGAACGCTTCCGGAAGTACCTGGAGCCCTTCAAGATAGACGCTGAAACCGTTCTGAAGGAGAAACTGGGCCACAGGGACTATGGAGGGTTTTTTGATACCCTGTCCTTGCTCAGAGAATGGACCGGCGAGGAAGGCAGGCGTCACCTTGATCCAGTGCTGAAAGGCATCTCGAATGGAGAAGCCTTGGATGAGGCCATCGATTATCTGACAGAAAAACTGAACCAGGAACCGGATAGTCTCAACGCATGGGTGGACGCGGGCATTCTCTTCGACAGGAAAGGAGACCGAGCGGGTGCTGAGCGGGCTTTTGCCAAGGCGGCAGAACTCAATCCAGAGAATGCCCATGCCTGGTTCCACCTGGGGCTGGTACGCGGCAAGCAAGAAAACTATGCTGGCGCTGAGCAAGCCCTTAGTAAGGCAGTAATACTTGATCCGGAAGATGCCTGGACGAGGATCATCCTTGGGCTGGCACGTTCCAGTCAGGGGAACCATGCAAGTGCCGAGCAAGCCCTCAGCAAGGCAGTCGAACTTGATCCGAAGAATGCCACGGCGTGGTTCCACCTGGGGCTGGCACGTGGCGAGCAGGGGAACCATGCAGGTGCTGAGGAGGCCTTTGAGAGAGGCTTACAACTTGATCCGAAGAATGCCATGGCATGGTTGCACCTGGGGCTGGCACGAGGCGAGCAGGGGAACCAGGCAGGCGCTGAGGGGGCCTTTGAGAAAGGTTTACAACTTGATCCAAAAGATGCTCATGCATGGGTCCACCTGGGACTGACACGTGGCAAGCAGGGGAACCAGGCAGGCGCTGAGGAGGCCTTCGACAGGGCCTTAGCACTCGATCCCGACGATCCATCGGCTTTGAATGGGCTGGCAGTCACGCGATTTGAGAATTATAGCTTCAAAGACGCGTGGGAAGCCTGCATCCGTGGCATTCAGCTTGAAGTGAAAGAAAGAGCAGTATACGGGAACCTTGTGGAACTCTATCTCACCACAGAAGTCGGGAACCCTCTTTCTGCACTGGAGAGGGCTCTGGAAATAGAGCAGGTTGAATCGGGTTTTCATGCCTGGATCTCCTTACTTCACGCTATGGTGTCTCTTTCCATGGGAGACAGAACGCCCTTCATGAAAGATTTGAAACGGGCGGCCGAAATCCTCGAATCGTTGGAAGACGAGCAAAGAACTGAGATCGTCGGCGAGCTCATGGATTTCCTCGTTCGCGTTACTTATCGTCATGCTCTTGAAAAAGTTGAAGCTTACTTCGCAGGTCTTTCCCAGACCGTTCAACCAGCTGCTTCCATCCTAACGCCATTAGGCTACATGCTGGATTATTTTAAGGTGTATTTCTCGGAGACGCAGAAAAAGGGTCCTGTAGGAAAACAGGCAGAGCAAGTGCTTGACCGCATCCCTAGTGAATGGAGGAATCCGGTAGAGGACATGGTGCGGCGAGTTAAGGAGCAACAAGCCTGGTGGGAGCGGCGACCCAAGAAGATTCGAGGAAAAGAGTGAAAGCCTAGACTTTGCAGACAGGGCACTTTTCCTGGCACTGGGAACACAGCGCATGATGTCGTGGACAGAAGGAAATGCTCGTGATGCTCCGGCCGCACCCATCGCAGACAAGGGGATCGAGCGACTTGGTCACGGGGCTGTAAATCAAAGATATAGGCTTCTTCTCTCGTCCCATATGCACCTCACAGAGGACCTTAACTGCGGGCATCCTCATAAAAAGAC
>JAHECH010000234.1 GCA_024641835.1 Deltaproteobacteria bacterium | reverse complement strand
TCGTAGTGAACTGCGCGGGCGCATGGGCGAGCCAGGTCGCTTCAACGGCAGGAGTCAAGATACCTGTTCAGCCAGTGATGCGCCAGGTGTTTGCTCTGGATACCAAGGCGAAACCTGAAGGGCCGCTGCCCCTGACCATCCTTCCTTCAGGGCTATACTTCAGAACCGAGACCGGCAACCTGATTCTTCTGGGGAAATCCCTGGAAGATGACCCTGTAGGATTTGACTTCAAGTGGGATCAAGAAAGATTCACCGAACTTCTCTGGCCTGAGCTTGCAGAGTTTGTGCCGGCCTTTGACACGCTCAAGGTGGTGCGAGGCTGGGCCGGGCTCTATGCGGTCAATACCCTCGACAGCAACGCCATTCTGGGCGAATGGCCCGACCTGAAAGGATTCTTTCTGGCCAACGGCTTCTCGGGGCACGGACTACAGCAGGGTCCTGCTGTGGGGCGCTACATTTCAGAGCTCATCTTGGGCTTGAAGCCCGAATTGGATCTATCCGTTTTCAGCCCCCAGAGAATTCTGGAGAACAGACCCCTCAGTGAAGGCGGGATTGTATAGCAGTCACTCCAGAAGAAGATATCCTTCACTTCAGCCCAGCTTTGCGTAAGGCAGCGAGACGACGTTCTCCGATACTTGGGTCTTTAAAAGCCGTCAAGCGTTTCTCGTTTTCCAAGGAAAACTTTGGATCGATCTTCAGCACCTCTTCAGCTTGCTTCCTGGCTTTGTCCATCTGGCCAAGCCCTGCGTACGCCTCAGCTAAAAAGACATGCGCAAAAAGGGGGTTGATCTCACCTTTGCGACTGCGGGCGAGGATTAGTTCGCATGCCTCGATAGCCTCCTGGTAGCGTCCAACTAAGATGTATGATGGAGGCAGCAGTGTCAGGTAGATGGCAGGATAGTACGGGCACATGCGCATCGCCTTCTTGGTCAGCGAAATGGCCTCGTCAAATCTTCCAAGATAGTGGACGGTTAGCGCCAAGGACAACATGATACCGGGATCGTTGGGATTGATGGCTAGAGCCTTCTCGGCGTATTTAAGGGCCTCATCCCACTTGCCCTGACTTCTGCGTATACTACCCATTAAGGATTGGGCAGAGGCTAAGGAATCATTTATAGATATGGCCTTTTGCGCACACTCCTCGGCCCGCTTTATGGACTGGTCAGGAGATTTACCCCCAAACTGTGTAGCATCCATGAGATAGGTAGAACCCAGGACTGTAAATGCCCCGGCAAAATTGGGATCATACCCAATGGCTCTCTCTGCCCACTGGCGGGCGGTAGCATTGTCCTCTCTCGACCAGCGGGAATAATGCTCTGCAGCACGCCAATAGCACTCGAGAGCCTTAAGGTTGGAAGTACTCCCAGCTACCGCGCTCGCAATTTGCCCTTCCGTCAACTCCACTTGAACAGCGGTCATGATGTGCCTCACAATCTCATCTTGCAAGGCAAACAGGTCTCTCAGCTCCCTGTCGTATCTCTCCGACCAAAGGTGATACCCTTTGATTGCATCGATAAGCTGAACCGTTATTCGCACCCTATCACCAGACTTCTCCACACCACCTTCCAGCACATACCGTACTCCCTGTTCCTCCGCAACTTTCTGGACCTTAACGGGCTTGCCCTTGTAAACGAAAGTAGAGTTTCTGGCGATCACAAAAAGGCGTGGGATCATAGACAGGGTGGTGATAATTTGCTCGGTTAACCCGTCACTGAAATAGTCTTCTTTGGGATCGCCGCTCATGTTCGCAAAGGGAAGCACTGCGATAGAGGGTTTATCGGGCAAGGGAAAGGCCATCTTACTAACGGAGGCTGGCTCAATCTCCGGTGCCCGCAAATAGAAGTTCCAAACCGCCAAACCAATGAGTACGATCAGAACTGCAACTGCACCGGTGAGAAGCGCTTTACCTCGCCAAGCTCGAACCCGTCCTGGTAGTCTCTTCGCCTTGGCACCGGTCACCCTCGGCTCCATCAAAACCTTGTAAGCCCCCACTGGTTTCGTAATGTTCTTGACCGTTTGCTCCCCAAGATACTTGTATCCCAAGGGTAGCTTTGTCTCGATCTGGTCAAAAGCCGTCTTGGAGATGCAGATCCCTCCAGCGTCAGCTAATGCCTCTAAACGGGCAGCGATATTCACACCATCTCCGTAAATGCGGCCTTCCTCCTCGATCACGTCCCCAAGGTTGACTCCAATGCGAAACTCCATGTGACGGTTCTCAGGAAGCTCCGCATTTCTGGCCTTGAACTCGTTCTGGGCCGCCACCGCGCATTGCACCGCATCCACCACGCTCCCGAACTCGGCCAGGATGTTGTCCCCCGGCGAGTCTATGACTCGTCCCCTGTGCTGGTGGATCAACTCCCCAATGATTTTCCGGTAGGTGGTGAGAGTTTTGACAGTCTCGGCCTCATTCTCGCCCATGAGGCGACTGTATCCTTTCACATCCGCGCTCAGAATAGCCGTGAGCTTGCGCTTGAAGGAGTCTGGTGACATGAGATCACCCCCAAAATGAAAAAGCCTCCGGAAAGGAACCGCAGTCCCTTGGAGGCTTCATTTTCAAAACCTTCGAGTGGCGTGCTTTCATAGCCATCTCCGGAAGGTTAGACTTAGGTTTTTAGATTACTTGAAGACCAGGAATGGGCTGAATTTGAATAGTACCGAATGTCCCGGAAATGTCAAGAATTGAGGCCTATAGGGTATTAGACCCTCTTGGAAGATTAGGGGTAGAAATCGCTTGCTCTCAGGACTGGCCGGATATTTAAGTATTCGATACTTATGGGAAAGGCTCAAGCGAGCCGATTGTACCCGCCTTCGCAGAAAGCCCCGTCCGCCCATCTTCCGTGGCACGGCTACTGCGGAGGGTCGATCGAAGGGCGAATGCGCCTTTTTACGTGGCCGTCAAGATCTTCTGTGGAGTTGCTTTGCCTGGAGGAGATACTCAATGTCTTGCGCGTCTCTCACGTTAGGCTTTCTAATTTTCTTCAGCCTGATGAGATCATCGATGGAAGGAACTCTGAAGTGGATACTCTTGGAGGGGTCTTGGACTAGGACCGAATTCCTGTAACATTCATCAAACTCAATCCTTTCGTTTTCGATATTCCTGGCGCTCCTGTGAAAGAAAAGGTCATATTTCTTCATCCCGGAAAAGCCCGTGACGATGGGCCGTTTCGTATCGACCGGATGGGAGAGATCAAAATCAAATTTTTCTGCCAGGAAAGAAAGGGCTTTTCTCCTGTCTGATGTGTGTATCCAGATATCGTTGTCTCCGGTGAGGACAGGACCACCATAGAGAATCACCGCCCTGCGTCCGATGATCAGATATCGAATTTCAAGGCGGTTAAACTCACGAATGACGTCCAGCAAGTTGACCTCTTTTTCTGGCTCCATATTCCTGAAAACCGAACTTTGCAATAAAGTCCTGGATCTCCGCCCATTCCCTGTCTATATGGCCCAGTCTCTCGGTAGGGGAATACCCGGTGAACCAGAGAATATCCAGGGTCATCTGACGCCGCCGCCAAGAAGGAATATCCTTTAAGGATTTCGGATAGATGATTTTTTTTGTCTTCATGGCGTCTCCTCGATTTCAAAACATGCTACCACAATTCAAGGAACATATGAAATCGAAAAGGCACTCCAATCACCCATTCCTAGTGGGTTGCAGGAAAGTCATTCATTCCTTGGAAGGATTTCTTCGGGGTTAACGCGATAATCCATTACAAAAAATTTCCCCCATGGTATTATTCCGCTCTTGCAGATTATGCGCAGCGCTTAGCAGGTTCATCCGGAGGTGCTGAATTGGATTTTTCTTTGTGCGAACGGATCATAGAGAACATATCCCAGGTGATCGTGGGGAAACGACAGGCCATAGAACTTCTGCTGGTGGCCCTTCTTGCGGATGGCCATGCGCTCATCGAGGATGTTCCCGGGCTGGGGAAGACCTTAATGGCCAAGTCCCTGGCAAAGACTATTGGCGGAACATTCAAGAGGGTGCAATTTACCCCGGATCTGCTGCCCGCGGATATCACCGGGTTTAACGTCTATAATCAGCAAGCCGGCCGCTTTACGTATCAACCGGGGCCTGTGATGACCAATATTCTGCTGGCCGATGAGATCAACCGCACCATTCCCCGCACCCAGTCCAGCCTGCTCGAGAGCATGGAGGAAAGACAGGTAACCGTGGATGGCCAGACCTATCTCCTGCCCCATCCCTTCTTCCTAATGGCGACCCAGAATCCGATTGAGCTGGAGGGAACCTTCCCCTTGCCCGAGGCACACCTTGACAGGTTTCTGCTCCAGCTGCGCCTGGGGTACCCCGAGAAGGAGGAGGAGATCTCGATGTTGGAACGCTTTCGAGAGAAAGACCCTTTAGGGAGCCTCAAGGCCGTGGCGAGCCCCGAGCAGATCACCGAGTTGCAAGGTGCGCGAAAGAAGATCCGAATCTCCCTTCCGGTACGGGAATACATCGCGGATATCGTGAGGGCCACCCGCAAGCATAAGGCGTTGCGTTTCGGGGCAAGCCCTCGGGGTTCTCTCGGTTTGATGCGTACCGGTCAGGCGCTGGCGGCACTGCAGGGGAGAGACTTTGTGTTGCCGGACGATATCAAACGCCTGGTAGTGAGCGTCCTCGCGCACCGGTTGATCCTGACCGACGAGGAGCGGTTGCGTGGAGCCACACCGGTGCACCTTCTTGAGGAGATCCTAGCGCAGATACCCGTGCCTGCACCCACCGACTAGAAAGTTTGCCATGGAAACCCTGGAAACCCGAGTTCCCTCCATCTTTATTGTGCCGCTGATGCAGTTTCTGGTGGGAGTCTTCCTCTTTGTCGCGCTGCTTCATGGCCAACGGGATTTCACGGTGTGGGCTCTCCTCGTTTTAGGGATCACGATCGGGGCAAGGCTGTGGAGCCGTCTAAGCCTTTCAGGGATTAAGTGCTCCTTGATGGTGGATAAACACAAGCTCTTCCCCGGCGAATCCTTTGCCCTGCATGTGAGCGCAGAAAACGCCAAGTTTCTGCCCGTGTGGCTCCAGATGAGCATGCCCGTAGAGGATGCGTTTGACCCCACCTCTGGGGAGGCGGACTTCCCCGCCGAGTGTGGGTTGCTCTGGTACCAGCAGGCGCGCTTCAATCGGGGGCTCGTTGCCCGGCGCAGAGGGGTATATCGCGTGGGCCCAGCCCACATAAAGGTGGGCGATCCTTTCGGTTTCTTCCCCAGGGAAAAGAGGACAGAGGGGGATATTCCCGTCGTCGTGTACCCCAGGCTAGTGCCGCTGAAGCCCTTTTCGCTGTCGAGGCGGGATTTCTTCGGTGTACCGGAGGCCAAAAGCCCGGTACAGGATCCCATCTACATTCTCGGCACCAGGGATTACCAGCACTGGCGACCTGCCCGGCACATTCACTGGAAGGCGAGCGCTCGCCACAATCGGCTCCAGGAAAAGGTCTTTGAGCCCTCGGAACAGGAAAAGGTATTACTAGCCGTTGAGGTGAGCCAGTTCGAGAGAGGCAACGCATCAGAGAGCTTCGAGCGCACCCTTGAAGTGGTGGGGTCCCTGGCCGTTCAATTCCATCAAAGGGGCTATGCATTGGGGCTCGTGACCAACGGCGTGGTGGAGGGAGGCCCGTCTATCCTGCCAGTGGGGACAAGGCCGCAACAGCTTTCCACTATCCTGGAAATTCTCGCCAGGCTCAAGATGAGGGCCAATGGGAACCTCGCGGATACACTGTACCGAGCCCTGGAATTGGCCTGGGGCGTGAGCTGTGTTCACTTCTCATGCGAGCAGGACGAAGGAACACTGTCTACTGCACAATACTTTTCGCACAGAAGGATACCCTTGATATTCGTGGCCTACTCCTCTCGTGCCCCATGGGAGGGAGATGGGCATAAGCTTGGGGCTAAGATGTATTGCCTGGATGAGATTCGCGTCGAGGAGGCTCAGAATCCATGAGCAAGGATCGAGGCGCTCTCTTGCTTTCGGCACACGGCGGGATGGAGCTGACCTGGCTCTATGCATGGGCTACCTTTCTGATGACCTCCATAGTACATCGACCTTTCCCCCTGCCCGAGGCGATCGCTACCTTTCTTCTGGCGGCAGCCCTTAGCCTTGCCGTCCGGGGAATGGGTTTGCGGGTGATCTCGGTATTGGGGCTCCAGATCCTGGGGCTGTTACTCGCTGCCTCGAGGATCGTATACGCCTTCAACTACCGGGCATATCCCTATTTTGGCAAAGAATGGCTCGTGGAATTCTTTGGCAGAACCAGAGATCCTCTGGAGTGGTTCATACTCGTGATCATCCTGATCTTTGCGTTGTTTTTTTGGCTGGGAGGAGTGACCTTGGCAAGAAGGTCAACTGCGTACTTCACCATATGTAGCCGTTTCGATCTCGGCGTGGCAGCCTTCTTTTGTCTTTTGCTGGTCAAATTCCTCCTGCTGACAAAAGGCGGGATCGAGGTGAGGGATCCTGCACCGGAGCTCCTTCTGTTTCCATTTTTCATCTTCAGCCTTTTGGCCATCGGCCTGGCCAGAAACAGCAGCAGTGCGCGGAAGGATTTCCTTGCGGGCTATAGGGGAGTTGGGGTGCTCGCGAGCTTCACGGTGTTGGTCCTTGCCTTTGGGGCAGGTCTGGTGTTGCTTTTCATGCCTTACCTGAGTGCTGCTGCCGAGGTAGGCTATGGGGTATTGAAGTCAGCAGCCGGGCCGTTGGGGCCTATCCTGGTGCGCGTGTTGCGGTTTCTCTTGCTTGGGGCTCGAGTGCGGGAAGATGCCTCATCACCCTCACCCGGTGGGCATGAGGCAAAGTTCATCCCTTCCG
>JAHECH010000233.1 GCA_024641835.1 Deltaproteobacteria bacterium | reverse complement strand
CGTGCGCAAGATCTCGGAAATTCTGAACGAGGTGGATCTCGGTATTTCGGACGCTGTGTGGAGAAGCTAGACCTCAAATATGCCTCAGCTACGGATGTGACCACAAAATTAGGGGAAATACTGGAGCTCAAGTACGGTAAGGGCCGCAAAGGCATCAGACCCTCCCTTTTCAAAGTCATCGCCCTGGAGAGAACCAATTCCATCCTGGCCGTCGCTCCTTCCGATGTCTTCAAGGATATCGCGGACATTATCTCCAAGATTGATCAGCCCAGCCCGGAAGGCAAGAGCCTGCTCAATGTTTATTACCTCGAGAATGCCAAGGCGGAAGATATCGTGAGGGTTCTCACGGGAACCCAGGAAGCTATGAAGAGCTATGCGGAGTCCCGCGTCTCGGCCACGATGCCGACAGGAGGACAAACCGGAACAACCCCCCAAAGGAGGACGGAAGCGGGTGGCACCGTGGTCGGAGGCAAGTTCAAAGCCCTGGGAAAGGAGATCAGCATCCTGGCCGACAAGAGCACCAACAGCCTCATCATCTATGCGGACCCGGATGACTACAATACGATCAAAGAAATGATCAAGAAACTGGATATCCCCAGGAAGCAGGTCTATATCCAGGCCCTTATCATGGAAGTCTCCCCGACGGAGAACTTCAACTTCGGAACAGAATGGCTGGCATTCAAACAAGCTGGCTCAATCGACAACAAGAATATCTACGGGTTCGGCGTCAGCAGCACCGATAAGGGCCCTGTACAAAATTTGATATCAGGTGGAGCTACCTCTTCTGCAGGCATTTCAGCCTCAACCCCTTTGCCCCCTGGTTTTATCGTGGGCGTTCTTGGCGAATCCGTCACCATCGGGAATTTCACCTTTCCTTCTTTGGCTGTCCTCACGAACGCATTGGAGACTCTTAAGACCACCAACATCCTCTCCAAGCCGCAACTCATGACCCTGAACAACGAGGAGGCCTCCATCAACATCTCCACGAACCGGCCCTTCCAAACAACCGAAACCCTTATCACCGGTGGAGGAACATCTCAGAACATCGATTATCGGGATGTCGGGATCAAGTTGAAGATCACGCCTCATATCAACCAATCGGGCAAAATCAATCTGGAGCTCAACTTAGAGGTGAGCAAACTTTCAGGCGTCGAAGTCCTTCCCAACCAGCCTGTCACCCTCAAGAGAGCGATTGACACCGTGGTAGAAGTGAATAACCACGGCACCATCGTCATCGGAGGGCTTATCGAGAAGCAGCAGGATTTTTCCAAGACCGGGCTTCCATGTATCGCCAATATACCTCTTTTGGGATGGGCCTTCAAGACGGTCGGAGCAACGAATACCACGACCAATCTCCTCGTCTTCATCAGCCCCACCGTGTATGAAAAACCCGAAGAAGCTGCACCGTTGTCTAAAGAGAAAAAAGACTATATGGACGAGGGAAGAGCTCGTGAGAAGGAGCGATCAGAAAAGGAAAAGCCTTTCTTCATGCAAGATGAATTTAAGCGCCCATTTGAGATCAACCAACCTCAACCGGAGGAAGATAAGAAATAGATGGTGACAGGGGAATTCATAGAGATCCTCCGCAACCACCTGGGTGTAGATGAGGCTAAGATCGAGCAGATCAAGGCCCTGAACACGGAAGGAACGCTCTCCCCTGTCCAGGCCATTAAGTCCCAGGGCCTTCTTGACGAACACACCCTGCTCCAGGTCTCTTCTTTGTTGCTCGGCCTGGAAGTGCTTCCCAAGATCCCATCCCAGATGATTGATGCGACTCTCGGTTCTTCCTTCACCGTCACCTATTTGAAACAGAAAAGGGCCCTTCCCCTGCGGGATGGAGATAAGAGAACCTTGATAGCCGTCAACGATCCTTTTGATTATGAGACCATCGATCACATCACCAAGACCCTTGGCCTCGGTTTTATTGAAACTGTCCTTTGCACAGAGGACGAGATCGGCAAAGCGATCAACATGGCTTTTGAAGAGGGACCTCACTCAGCCGAACAGATTCTGAAAGACATTGACGAAGAGGAGGGGGCTAAGATCTACGCGGAGATTGAGGAGACCACGGATTTACTGGAGGATACATCGGAAGCCCCTGTCATTCAGTTTGTGAATCTCATGCTCTCCAAGGCCGTCAAGAGCCGGGCGAGCGACATCCACATTGAACCCTATCAGCTCGATCTCATCGTGAGGCTCAGAATCGACGGTCTTCTTTACAACACGTTCAAGCCGCCGAAGCGGCTCCATCCTTCCGTTGTATCCAGAATCAAGGTCATGTCAGGTCTAAATATCGCGGAAAAAAGGATTCCCCAGGATGGAAGGATTGAGATCAAAGTGGGTGATAAGAACATCGACATCCGGGTATCTACGCTGCCGACCGTGTATGGAGAGAGGGTGGTCCTCCGCCTCCTGGACAAGAGCTCCAGGATGCTCGAACTGCATGAATTGGGAATCCCGGATGCCTATCTTTCGGACATCAGAAAACTCATCAGGCTTTCTCACGGCATCATTCTCGTGACAGGCCCCACGGGGAGCGGCAAAACCACGACCCTTTATGCAGCTCTTTCAGAAATCAACACCCCTGAGAAAAACATTATTACCATAGAGGACCCTGTGGAATACCAGATTGACGGGATCGGCCAGGTGCCTGTCAGCAGAAAGGTGGGCCTCACCTTTGCAAATGGGCTGAGGACCATTGTCAGGCAGGACCCGGATATCATCCTGGTGGGAGAAATCCGGGATCTTGAAACCGCTGAGATCGCCATTCAGGCAGCTCTCACAGGCCACCTCGTCTTCTCCACGCTCCACACCAATGACGCTGCCTCCGCCGTGACAAGGCTCATTGACATGGGCATTGAACCGTTTCTGATCACCTCATCCATGCTTGCCATCCTTGCTCAGCGACTGGTTAGAACCGTTTGCCCCTATTGTAAAAGACCTGCTCAGATCAACGGCGAGTATATGAGAGAGCTCAGTGTGAGTCATGAAGACCTGAAAAAGGCGAGTATCTACGTTGGTGGGGGATGCGACAAATGTATGCGCACGGGCTATTACGGAAGAACCGGCATCTATGAAATCATGAGGGTGTCGGAATCCATCAAGAAGACCATTCTCACCACATCTGACGCCAATGCCATCAAAGAGGTCGCCCTTCGGGAAGGGATGAAAACCCTTCGAGAAGATGGCGCAGAAAAAGTGCTGCGGGGCATTAGCACGACAGAAGAAATCCTCCGCGTCACCCAGGTCTAATAGGGAATTTGAGACCTTGAATTTCCCTTTCTTGGAGACGGTTTGATCAGCGGTATGCGAACCACGAATACCGCTTTTATTTCCAATATAAGAACGAAAGACCGAGTGAAAAGGAGGATGGATGGGATGTACGGAGCGTAAGAGCTGAGGGAGGCGATGCAAAGACTCACCGGTGATGGCTCAACTGGAATCTGTCAGGAGGAGGGCTCACTCTTGAGATTTATTTCTCTCTCCGTGAGCCCTAGGCGTAGTTTCAACGTCCTGACACACCCTTGTATTTGGCATAAAGATCGTGAACCCTTCTTTTAAGCGCTCTGAGCTTCTTGCTGTCTTCCTCCGAGACCCAGCGTGGTTCGCTGATAGAAAAAAGCCCATTGCTCAGTTCGTCAAGGACATGTTCGGTTGCCACGCACCATTCGTCCGTACAAATATGGCGCATTTCTGCAGCCTCATCGATGCCTTTCTCCAATAAATCGATTGATTCCTCCATGCTTCTGATCAATTGCTGCCAGCTTTCCAGCACGTTTTCCTGGACTTGCGTTTGAAAAGAATCCTTTGGCAAAACCATTTCTGCGTCCTCCTCTCATTTCACTCTTATCTCCTTGGCGTTCTGCCAGAGACCATGAATGTTACAGAGCGATGTCGCATAAAGCGTCCCACCTTTTAAGATCTTTAATGAGGCGGTCACAGAATGGTTGGTGTAAACAGGTCCCTTATTGGGCCCGTCCACTGCTTCGCCGTGGGCTGTGAATTCAAAATTGCCCACCTGGTAAGGGAACTTGTCTCCTTGGCCATGAAAAAAGACCTGGATCCAGCGGATGTGGTGCTCTGTGGTGTTGGGATGAGCCACCTCTTTGCCCAGAGTCACCGTCACATGGAAGATTTCATTTGTCTTGACTTCATCAGGACATTCAATGACCGGAACATGTTTCTCTGATTTCCAGTCAGCACTTTGATACAACTCACTCACCTTTGCCATATCTTATCCTCCTTTGAAGATAAAAATATTTCTTGCATTGAGTAATCTACTATTTGAGGCGGGGGCAGGGGGAATAGAGAGAAACCTGTATTCTACTGTACGGAAGCGCAGTATCTTCGTTGTAAGAACAGGGAAGAACATTGCGTATCTTCTTTTTCTTGAATACCTCTGGCTGCCACCATGAATATCTGATATCGTGTCTCAAAAGTTAGTTGAGGAATTCCGTCGCCGCCCCACCCCCCGGGCGCTCCGGCTCAGCTCAGTTTCGCAACGGATTTATGACTCAGGACACTAAGCCGCGGCAGGAGGAAGGAAATGAATATTGATTTGAGCCATGCCCCTCGCACGGACGAGGAGGAGTGAATGCTTCACATCATCGGCCGAGCTTTTTTCCCAGGTACTCTTTCAGTGCGACCGCGTTATTCAATTCCGCTTCCTTGGTGCCGAAAAGAAGCGTGACCCGGCTACCAGAAACGAGCTCCAGCAACCTTTGAACTGCTTTTTCGTTTCCGTTCAACTCACGGAAGTAACGTTCTTTGAATTCAGGCCATTTATCCCGCTCGTGTGCGTACCATTTGCGGAGCTCAGTGCTGGGAGCAATCTCCTTCATCCACACGTCGACATTGGCCTCTGCTTTGCTTAGCCCTCTAGGCCACAGGCGGTCAACCAAAACTCTGGTGCCATCCTGAGGGTCAGGTTTCTCATACACTCTCTTCAACCTGATCTTCATAATCTATGCCCTTGCTTCCCTCCTGGGGATCGGCGACCTCTATTCCACTCTATAAAAGGCTTTCTTGACAGCACCGCAGATCGGGCACTTTCCGGGTGCTTCTTTGGCAACAAGGTAACCGCAGGCATTGCAGACGAAATAGTCCTGAGCTGGAAAACCATCCGGATCTTCGAGGGCCTTTTGGAAAAGCGCATGATGAATTTTTTCTACCTCACCGGCATGACTGAAGCTGATCTCCGGTCCTTGCTGTTTCTCCTCCTTTGCCTCGGCAATCATCTTTGGATAAAGGGTTTTGAATTCATGCATCTCCCCAGCCACGGCTTCCTTCAGGTTTTCCGGTGTGGTTTGAATCCCTTTCAGGTAGCTGAGATGCCTCTGGGCGTGAATCTTTTCTGAAGCAGCGACAGCATGAAAAAGCTTGTAGACCCCTTCCCTGTATTCATCGGCTGCTCGCCGCGCATAGGCAAGGTATCTCTGATAGGCCTGGGACTCTCCGGCGAACGCTTCTCTCAGATTCTTCTCTGACTTATACATGGTTTCCTCCTTTTCCTGACATACCGTTTTGCCGGGGCCTAGGGGAGAGAGACCCCCCAGACCCCGGCCCACATAATTTTAAAAATTTTCTCCTATACCGCAATGAACTGGCAATAGGGTGAGGACTGTATTTTGGGGCAGAGAGGCCCTGTACATGCAGCCGCGAGCTTTCAGATCCCGTGCATCTACAATAATCGGCAAGCGGTTTAAGTGACATCTTTCGGGAACGGAAGGCTTTGAACCATATGAGATAAAGTGAGTGAAATTTCCCCCTGCCTGCAGGATTCACCCCATTGACATCCGTTTGATAGTGTAAAAGGTTGGTAACGTTCAAATGTATTTACATGGGGTCACACAAAACTGATCGCTTACAACGAGCCTCGCGACGGAAAGGGCTGGAGCCTTTTCTTGCGTTCCGAGGCTCCCTCACCCCTCCCTCTCCCCCAGGATTGCTGACTTTTGCCCGTAAGTGGGGTTACTGGACACAGGGGGTACGGATTGGGGGTCGTGGGGGTCCCTCAGGCGTTTCTGGTACCCCTGTGTCCAGTAAAAAAGGTGGGACATAGTCAGATCATTGGGGGAGAGGGCGGGGTGAGGGGGGAGCGAACCTTCAATGCTATTTCGAGACGATTAATAGTTGGCGCATGTGAACTCTGATCGATAAGAAAGCATCATAAATGACGCAAAAAGGGGAAGTAAGCATGGAAGAATATGGACTTTATTTGAATGGGGAATGGGTGCCGTCCTCCAGCGGACGCACTTTTCAAACAACCAACCCGGCTACCGGCGAGATTCTCGCAAGCTTTGCCGAAGGCACCAAGGAAGACGTGGAGAGGGCGGTTGAGGCTGCCGCCAGAGCTCGACCGATGTGGCGAAACTTTCCAGCCCCCAGGCGCGGGGAGATATTGATGAAAGCGGCTCAGGCCATGAGGGAGCGGAAAAACCAGCTCGGGGAGATGGCGACCCGCGAAATGGGGAAGGTGATCGCCGAGGGAAAGGGCGATGTTCAGGAGGCGGTAGATCTTCTGGAATATGTTGCCGGAGAAGGCAGGAGGATGCTTGGAGAGACAACCCCTTCCGAATTGCCCAATAAGTTCTGCATGACCGTCAGACAACCGATCGGCATCGTCGGCCTGATCACACCATGGAACTTTCCTTTCGCGGTTCCGTGCTGGAAATTGGGACCTGCACTTGTTGCCGGAAACACCATCGTATACAAGCCGGCAACGTTGACGCCTTTGTGTGCAGCGACTCTGGTCAACATTTTGGTGGAAGCCGGGCTTCCCCCAGGGGTGCTGAACATGGTCACAGGACCCGCGGATGAGGT
>JAHECH010000232.1 GCA_024641835.1 Deltaproteobacteria bacterium | reverse complement strand
GTGGAAACCTCTCACCTTCAGGCGAAACAGAGATAGGGGACACGTATACAAAGTGAACGTGAGCCATTTTCAAAAGAACACCGCGTCGTAGCCGCGGAAAAGACTGTGTCATGATGTCATTGCGATAACTGAGGAATCTTGGATTTTTAGCTGCCGGGCTTAAGAAGATTTTTCGCTGCGCTCCGAAATCACAGAGAAGGTCAAAAAGCGTATTAAACAGCGGGTATCCAGACCTGTTGTTTCCAAACTCATCCTGGATTTCTGCTTCTGCAGGAATGACAGACAAAGGAAGACACAAATCGGAGATCGACTTGAAGTCGACTTGTTTCAAGAAGAGGGAGGATTCAGTTTTTTACAATTTGTTTCCTGATAGGAGGGCACAATGGCCGGATCAGGTTTAAAAGTAGTGCATTACTTAAACCAGTTATTTGGCGGGATCGGTGGAGAGGATAGGGCTTCGGCCACACCTACAGTCAAAGTTGGTCCTGTAGGTCCAGGCAGAGCTTTGCAGGGAATTCTCAAACAACGGGGGGAGGTGGTAGCCACCGTAGTCTGTGGGGATAATTACTTTGCCGAAAAGACAGATGAGGCCACTGGAAGGATGATTGAACTCTTAAAGCCTTATCAGCCGAATCTTTTTGTTGCCGGACCGGCATTCAATGCTGGTCGATATGGAGTGGCCTGTGGCCACATGTGCAAATCGGTTCAGGAAGCTCTAGGTATTCCAGCGGTCACTGGTATGTATGAGGAGAACCCTGGCGTAGATTTATACCGGAAGGACGCCTATATTATTAAGACGAGTGAGAATGCCAGGGGAATGGCGGCTGCAATTACTCAAATTGTTAGTCTAGGGTTGAAATTGGTCGACAATGAGCAAATTGGCAAACCCGAGGAAGAAGGGTATTTTGCTCGTGGCATTATCAAGAATGTGCCAGTAGAGAGAAACGCAGCACAAAGAGCTGTGGCCATGGTATTGGCCAAGATAAAGGGGGAAACTTTCTCGCCAGAATTAGATCTGCCCAAATTCGACCGAGTTCAGCCTGCACCAGCGATTCAAGACCTTACTAAAAGCAGAATCGCCTTAGTTACGGACGGGGGCTTGGTTCGAAAAGGCAATCCGGACAAGATAGAATCTCATCGATCGTACAGATATGTTACGCATAATCTTGCCAGAATGGATGCACTGAGTCCTAAAGAATTCGAAGCGAACCATATCGGTTATGACAATACCTTTGTTAACGAAAATCCAAATCGACTTGTACCACTGGATGTTTTACGTGAAATGGAGAAGTCCGGGAAACTTGGAAAGCTCCACGAGGAATGCCTATCCACCGCGGGTGTCAGCACAAGCCTCGGCAACGCGAAAACTATAGGCATAAACATGGGAGAGCAACTGAAGTCGAAGGGGGTAAATGGCGTTATCCTGACCTCTACTTGAGGGACCTCGACTCGCTGCGGTGCAGTGATCAGTAAGGAGTTGGAAAGAGCTGGGCTGCCTACCGCCCACGTCTGCACGATGACACCTATTTCCCTCATGATTGGTGCAAATCGCATCGTTACAGCTGCAGGGATAGTCCACCCTGTGGGAGATGCCGGTTTAGATCCAGAAGGTGAGAAGGCGCTGAGACGAGAAATTGTTAACGTTGCCCTTGAAGCGCTACAAAAAGACGTGTCGGAGCAGACTTTATTCCGAAGGTCTGTCCTATAGTAGCGGATCAGCCACGTTAAGTGAGAAACTAGTGTAATGTCTCCATTGCAGCTTTACAACTGCTGATTTTTTTCAAGATCTCGTCAACCTTCTTGGTCCATACGAAGGTTTTGGGGTTTTGGTTGTTCAATCGAACGTATTCTTCTATTGCAGCAATGAGGGCAGGGACGCTGTGAAATACCCCACGGCGAATCCTCTTGCGAGTGATCTCAGCAAACCATCGCTCGATGAGGTTCAGCCAAGAACTACTGGTCGGGATGAAGTGAAGGTGAAACCGTTTGTGTTTGCTCAACCACTCCTTGACATTGGGATTTTTATGAGTTCCGTAGTTGTCAACAATCAGGTGGAGATTCATTCCCGAAGGGGTCTCACGGTCAATCTTGCGAACAAACTTCAAGAACTCCCCATGACGATGACGAAGGTAACAGCTCCCTATCACTGTCCCCTCCAACACGTTGAGGGCTGCAAACAGAGTGGTAGTCCCGTTGCGCTTGTAGTCATGAGTCATCGTCCCACAGCGCCCTTTCTTCATGGGCAGACCAGGCTGGGTTCGGTCCAGAGCCTGTATCTGGGATTTCTCGTCCACGCACAGCACAAGAGCCTTGTCCGGAGGATCAAGGTAAGGCCCAACCACATCGGTCAGTTTCTTTACAAATCGTCTGTCCTTGGACAGCTTGAAGGTCCTGACCCGATGGGGCTTAAGACCATGCGCCTCCCAGATTCGGGCCACAGTGGCAGAACTCACCCCTTGCGCCTTGGCCATCGTCCTGACCGACCAATGCGTGGCCCCAAGGGGTTTTGTGTTCAATGTGGCCTGCACAATCTCATGAACCTTCCCGGTACTCAGTCGCCTCTTGTTCGGCCCTTTCGGAGCTTCCTCGGACAACCCCAAGATCCCTTGCTGTTCAAAACGCTTCCTCCAAAGCATTACGGTCGGACGGGATGTCTGCAACCTGTTCGCCACCCCATTATTGGCAATCCCTTCCAATGCAAGCAGGCAAATCCGAGCACGCAGAGCCACCCTTTGGGGTGTGTTCCTAGCCGAACCCACGCTTCAAGGGTTCTCTGTTGCTCCAGGGACATCGGCAATGCTTCTGTCGCTTTCCACATGAAAGCAACTATGTCACAATAAAAGATATTGTAAATATATTATTGATACACTACACTAGTTTATGGGAGAAGTTTATGGAAAAGGGGGGGATACCAGGAACCTCTCCTAGCCCGGGTCTCTGTGCGGCTGTAGTCGCACTGATGATCTGCAGAGGAGAAACGAAGGGGAAGAGGGTACCTCCTCCAGCTATTTGCATTCCACCCGAGACATTCTTCGAGGAATATACCAAGGCAGGAACGAAGATCGCGATTGACTACAGCATCATGATTCAGAAATAAGTGAAAAAAACAACAAAAAAGCAGGTACCATTATCAGTTTTAAGAGAGTAGAATCAAGCAAAGCAGAACTTTTCACATTCTGAGATGAAAGTTAAACACTGTCGTTACTTATACTCAGATTGCAAAATCTAGATCGAAGGGGGTTGCATGGATATCGAGGTCAATAAGGAGAATTATGAAGAGAAGGTGATAAAAAGTGACGCTCCCATTGTGGTGGATTTTTGGGGACCACAATGCGGCCCTTGTTTTGCTCTGATGCCCATAATTGAACAGTTGGCTGAAGAACACAAGAATTATTTCCGACTCATAAAAATTGACGCCTCCAGAAATCGTCGACTGTGTATGGACCTCAGATTGCTAAGTCTTCCTGGATTTATATTTTATCGCGGCGGACGGGAGGTAGGGCGTCTAACAGGCAATAAGGTAAGTACAGAGGCATTGCGGGACGCGATAAGGAGATTTGTTAAAGGCGAGGAGGTCCCGTCATGAGTGAGAATCCGGTTGTAAAGGCATTTGCCTACGTTCTAGTTCACACGCCGGACTTCGTTCAGTATGGTTCGAAACCTCGACGCGAGATCTCTCACAATCCTGAGCTTTCCGAACGGATAGCCAGGCACTTGCGTTCCTTTCAAGATGCTGTCAAGTATCCCCCTAACCAAGTCTTCTTAGGGAACCTGCACCCCGAGGATCTGGCTATTCATCATGAGCCCTGGTGGAAACATCCAATTGAATCTGTGAATGTCCATGGGGCTTATGGTCCTTTCATTTCGCAAGAGGAGTTTTACGGATTCCTAAAATCGGCAGACCAGTTCGATATGATTTGGTTCACCCCTGAGTTTACAGAGCTGATTTGGAGTTGCCTCCAGAGCCACCCCTTGGCTATGAAGGTCGATATCGACAATTTAGGTCCGGGAAGGCCTCTAGAGGAAATACTAAAAAGAATACAGAATGAAGCATCGCTGCCACTGTACCATCAAGGGGTACTAGTTGGTTCTTTTCACCGGCAACACGATGAGGATGAAACCCTCCAGGCTCAAATTTTGATGGAAAACCTTGTGGCGAAGGCTTCCGGAGCTTTGGTGGTCCGTGAGCTTATGAAGAGTAGTGCCATATCGCCAGAGCAGGCTGATTATATAATTTCATGTTCTGAGGAAGCGGTGGGCGACCGGTACAACCGTGGGGGGGGCAATCTGGCAAAGGCAGTGGGTGAGATGTGCTGTCTACTTAACGCCACGGGCTGTGATATCAAAGCATTTTGCGCTGGCCCGATTTACGCGATCGTCTATGCAGGCAGCCTGGTTAAGTCCAGAGTCTTCGAAAACGTCATAGTGTTCGGTGGTGGATGCATGGCGAAACTAGGTATGAAGTTTGCGGGCCACCTGAAACACAGTATGCCAATTCTTGAAGATGTTCTTGGAGGATTTGCCGTTTTGGTCAGTTCAGACGATGGCCAAAGTCCGATGATTAGATTGGATTCTGTGGGCAAACACCGGATAGGGGATGGCTCAAGCCAGCAGGAAATCATAAGATCCTTGGTAGTTGAACCCCTGGAAAGACTAGGAATGAAAATGACTGACGTAGACAAAATTGCGACTGAACTACACAATCCTGAAGTGACTGTGCCTCAAGGTAGTGGCAACGTCCCCCTGAACAACTACAAATTGATGGCGGCGTTGGCGGTCATGCGGGGAGAGATAGAGCGCAAGGACATGAATCTGTACATCTCTGAGCATGGTATGCCTGGTTTCTCTCCAACGCAAGGTCATATAGCCTCGGCTGTACCATACTTGGGTCATGCAGTGGACGGCATTGCTCAAGGGCGGCTGGCCCGAGTTTTATTTGTCGCCAAGGGCAGCCTTTTCCTTGGGCGTATGTCGCGACTTTCGGACGGAATGAGTTTTCTTTTGGAAAAAAACAAAGGCGCCAAATAAAGATTGCTCTTGAATCTTGAATTGAATTATCAGATGAAGGAGGAATAAACGATGTTTGAGGGCAAAGTGGTCATGGCTTTGGGAGAGCGAGACGGCGTCCCTGGCCCAGTTATTGCGGAGGTGCTCAGGGCTATTGGATGCAATGTGGTTTACGAGGTCACGGAGTGCTTTGTGTGAACAGCTGCTGGAGCGATGGACGCAGAGAATCAGTCATTGATCAAGCGGTTAGCTGACGAGTATGGCGCAGACCGCTTGGTGGTTGTCCTTGGGGCAGCGGACGTGGAAGGCGTGGAAATTAGCGCCGAAACCCTGACAACCGGAGACCCGAGCTTTGTTGGTCCATTGGCCAATGTCCAGTTGGGACTAAAAGTTTACCATATTTTGGAGCCTGAACTGAAAGAATGCATACCGCAAGAAGTCTTCAGAGAAAAACTGGGTATCTTCGAACTCACGACGGAAGTAGAAAGGTTGGGGCGAGCTCTTTCAAGAATTCGTGATACCCTTGATGGCCTCGTAAAAAGTCAGGCAGCGATATAGAATTGATCTGGCTGGCATTGGGATGGGAATGGGGATGTGAGACGTTTCATCTTACCCCAAACCGTTCTAATCTGTTCTTTTATAACCGGAATGACACGATGAAGAGGGAGAATTGTCCGGTTGGTGGCGTCCCCCAGGGCACTTAGCGCCCTTTGGAAAGCGGTAGCCCTGAAGAGGTTGACTCCGATGGCTTTAAGAGTCACACAGAATCTCACCGCAGGGGAACCTCTGACTCGGAGTCCCTTGACCCCTGTAGTTCTGTCGAACTCGGACATGATGGCCTCTATGCCAGGTCGCCACCGGTACTTGTCTTTGAACTCAGGCGTGTGCTCCTTGCCATTGAGTTCCACTCTATAATCGCCAAATCGACTCATAATGTCATTATCGCCACGACTAGGAGGACCTTCTTTGATGTGTTAACCAGATTTCGCTGGACGTCATTGTTGAGGGCTTTCAGAGGGGAAACGTAGAGAACACTCGATTGCCCGAGAGGCCATTGGCCAGTGAGGAGTTGATTGATGGCCCAGAGGAAGACAGCAAACGTCTTCCCACTTCCGGTGGGTGCAGTGATTAGTACATGTTCCCCTGCTGCGATGGCGGGCCAAGCTTGGTCCTGAAGAGGAGTGGGCGTTCCAACGTACTTCGAGAACCATTCGGCAATCAGGGGATGGAATTGATCCATTTTTTACCCTTGCATGCCCTCAATCGATACTCATGCTGCTGCGGTGAGGTCGCGCTCCTGAGGCTCCCTGACCGCCTTTTCTTCCCGGGTAAAATTCTTCAGTATCTCGATGCGTTTTTTCGTGAGCGTCCGGATATAGGTTTTCTGGTCCTCGTCCAGATGGCGATACTTGCCGATCAGGGAGAGATAGGCCTCCACTGGAAGCGGATTGTCCACCGGATGGGTGAAACGAATCTGTCCTAGCTTGTGTTCATACTCCCAGAGCGGAACCATGTTGGTTTCAACTGCCTTACGGCCAATCTCGATCAGCTTGCTTGACGGGTACCGCCAGCCTGTCGGGCAGGGGGAAAAAACGTGGATGTAAGCCATGCCTTTTTTGGCTGCTTCCCTGGCCACATCGAGTGCCTTGTGATAGGGCATGATCAGGTGGGCTTTTTCACTGAGAGACAGGCGCTTGGGTGTGACAGGTATCCCTCTTTCGCTTAATTTATTCATTTCTTCCAGCAGAACCTCCGGGTCAACTACGACGCCATTGGCAATGAAGCACTTCTTGCCCGGGTGAAGAATGCCGGATGGAATGAGGTGACAGATGGTCTGTTGCCCTTTC
>JAHECH010000231.1 GCA_024641835.1 Deltaproteobacteria bacterium | reverse complement strand
ATAACAGGCTATGCACTTTATTAAGTTTATAACCATGCCATATCTCATAGTTCTACCTCCATATGCTCTTCTGCCATGATTCTCTTCAGCGTTTCTTCGGGTACCTTGTATGCTTTGACTCTTGCTCCTGATTCAAACGAGGATGTAACAGGACAGATTCTCTTGTGGCTACTCCTCAGCAGTGTATTAAACCTTACTCCTTTTCCTCGAGCGGTAGGCCTTCCTTTCGCCCAGCCGCCCAGGCCAACGCCCCCTATCACATTTGGGTGTATGAGCTTGGTTAATCGGACACGCCCGGGCACTTTGTCACCAACGAGGTTTTCGACAACGATCCAGTCAGCATCAGCAATTCCTTGATTTTTTGCTGTTTCCTCATGCATTACCCAGTAGTAGGTGTAGGGATTCAACTTGCTCATCGCATCGACCCATGGATTTTCTGCGCTGGTGCGATGAGTGTGGAGAACATCCCTGTGAGAAATCGCTATTAAATTGTATTCCGAGTCTGGCCAAGGTCTTTCGGTATAGAGGACTGATGGGAAATAGCTTATCAGGGCTTGAACATAATTCCAGTCGAATTCAATACCTACTTTTTCGCAACGTTCCTTTAATTTGGGTCGCAAATGTTCATGGTGTTCATAATAAATTGGTATCCTAGCATCAATAAAATATCGCCAGTAACACTCTTCTGGTCGCTTATCCCAGTTTATGTGGCCATGCTCCATAAACCAGTCCACTCCACGGTCAACACCAAAGTGGTACTTTAGTGTCCGGTCAACAATTTCTGCATATGAGATTCTTTCTTCAGGCCTCACAATAGGGCGTGCACTCACTGTTTTTGTCGTGTCTGCGCGTTGTCCAATATCGGAAGCTCCCTCTTGCTCCCATTTTGGGGTCCTAACGGATAAATAAGTATCCATCCACTCATTGAACACATCCCTAAAACCGATTCTCTCTGCTAGATCGAGGTAAATATCCATGCCATCTCTTCTTTCATATTTTGGCGGCACAACCGGCATTTTTAGATGAAAACACCACCTATCCATGCCTATTGGATAATTGAAAAAAAAGCCGAAAGAAGACCAAATTTCCAGGCTTTCTAAGTGATGGCATTCGGGCAATACTATATCTGCAAAACCCTCTGTGGTTTCATTGTGTATCGTAGTAATAGCCCAAGTGAACGGGACTTTCTTTAAGAAGTTTTCCACTATCTTAGGGTTGCAGGTATTTGTCACCACATTTGATCCATAAAAAGCGAATATCTCCGGCTCGTAAGGACGCCCTGCTTTAGTCCAGATCTCGTCCCAATCTTCCGCATAAGGGTAAGGAGAGAAACTGGAGTCGGAAAAGAGATCAAGAAGGTTTATAAATTCAGGCCCTTTAGGGTCCCGCGGAGGATAAGGGGTTCTGGTATGCCATACCGCAGGGGTGAGCATTCCGTCATGAGTCCCGTAGGGTTCAAAACGAAGCGTGCCAGTTCCGACATTTCCTAGGCTTCTTACAGTCCCTGAACCAACAATGCCTCCGGCCACATCCTGGTTGCCAAGCAGGGAGTTGATCAAGTACATCGCCGCATATTGATGGAAGCTGTTCTGATGCCCCTGGAAACCTTTATAGGCACAAAGCCCGGCTGGTCTAAAAGGAACTTTCACCCCGTCAATCTCAATAACACTGCCTATTTTCGCCTCATCAACCAACCGTTTCGCAAGCCTATGGATAGTGCTTTCCGGAACAGTACTTAGTTCTGATGCCCAACTGGCTTTATACTGTTTAAGGTGTTCTTTAATTAATTGGAAAGCAGGTTGACACTTAAGTCCATCATAACTGTACTCTCCCTCTAAGGCTTCTTTTGATATGGTTTTGTCAGTATAGGGCTTAAATTGCCTATCGCTTTCATCAAAGACCAATGGGCGATTTTCCTTGTCTCTCACGAATTTCATATCAGGACCGACCAGATATGGTCCATTGGTCTTCTTCATAATATATATTCTATCAAAGACCTTTATTTCATTGACGATGATATTTGCTATAACCAGAAGAACCGCTATATCAGTACAAGGCAAAATAGGGATGTACTCAACCGCTTTGCCTCCAGACTGATAGCCTATCGGGTCCATGACGATGGTCTGCTGCCCTCGGTCTCGGGCCTGCGCGAACTGCCGAGTAGATGTCATGGCCATACGGCCGCCACCGACCCCTTCATTTCCGCCACATCGGATCAAGAAATTGTTATATCTATAATCTGGCAATATGTCCCAGCCCGCATGTACCATTGCACCTAAGTGATGAGCAACAGCTCCACAGTGGGTTCCTGCTCCCCCGAGAGCCATATTTGGGCTGCCGTAAGCACTAAAGAATCCACCAGTGGATTGTGTGCCCTTAAGACCTGTCCCCGGCCCAGGAGTAAATGCCCAGACTACCCCTTTTGGGTTTTTCTTCCTTACTTTTCTCATTTTGTCGGCAATGGTATCCATTGCTTCATCCCAGCTTATCCTCTCCCATTTTGGATCTTCATAAAGTCCTTTGTTTGGATTCGTCCTCTTCACCGGGTAATTAACCCGGTTTGGGTCACAATAATCAAGTATTGTCGCCGCCCCTTTTCCGCATATTCCGCCTTGCCCACCCATATCACTGTCAACTACACTCTCCATTGCTACTGGTACTCCATCAACCACATGGACATGCCCCGAACAAAGTCCATAGCAGCCGCCGCAAATCGTGTAGGCCCAATAATCTTTTTTTCCGCCTCGGGCGAATTTGCGATATCGTTCTCTTTCCTCTTCTAGTTTCTTGTACATTTTTTCTTCTCCTCCTGATTCTTAAGATCCAAGAAGCGGCGAATAGAAGGCGCCCTTCATTATGTTATAACGCATTGCTAGGTCGCCAATTAATACACATAGCATCCTAAAGAACAGAAAATTGGCATTCAAAACCTCAATACCATATATCCAAACTGCTAGTGTAATAATTAAAGGAACTAAGACTCCAATCAATAGTGTTCCGACATAAAATCCGACTGAGGTACTTCCTGCAAACATTTCCTTTAGGGATGCCCGTGCGGTGCCTGACGATTGAAATGCTCCCCATAGAAACATCGCCATTGTCGCCATATAAACCAGCAAAGACCATCGTGACCAAGTCTCCGCGAGACTCACTTCACCTCCACTGAGAAACAGGACAAATTCCACGACCTGACTTCCCGTCCAGATCCCGGAGATGAGCGCTAGGGGCATCATCATTGATGAATTCCACAACGGCAGTGCCCTTATCCCACTCATCGTTAAGAAACCATGTACAATAACAAGAATACATAGTATGCCCATGATTATATTAAAAAGTCTGCTTTTTTCTGCCCATGGCAACCCTGGAAAAACTACAGGTAGGATCTGAAAGAGACCCACCAATCCGAAAAGGACGATTACCCAAAGTCCACGCGACAATTCAGAAGTGCCAGGCCGGAACAAAATTCGCCAACCTCGTGATGGTTTCCCAAGGTAAGCCGCATGAGTTCCCCCACCTAGAACTAATGTCACAAGCCACCCAATTATCCACCCTGGTGTACAATCCAAAAAAATCGACACTAAGTAGATACCAGCACCAATCTCCGAGAAAAAAAAGGCCAAACACAGGAATATTCCTTGACCCTTAATCCATTCTGTCTGAGGCGTGTACTTAATCATCCACTCAAAGTCCATGATTGAAGATTTCTTCATCCTCCATAACCTCCTTTTTTTATGGGCAACGACAAAAGATAAGTTTACATAATTGATGACTCTTGTCCAAGAACGGTTGAAAAGTGATTAAAAGTATCCTCCAAGTGGGGCACCATTGGTTTGTAAGAAGAACGGTAAAAACCTCATCAAGGGGGACAAGAGAATGGTACGTTGTGCAAGCCTTTTCAGTTAAGTGATTGCTATCTTAAACGGCAGAGAATTCTTTCGTTTGGTCGTTAAACATTACGCGTAGGATTATCCTAAACGATATCCGATTGTATATCCCCAATAATGAGGAGGTAATGTATCATTTCTTGTGTCAGTAAAAGGAAAGGGGTACCTCTAAAGTTAACCCTAACTCTAAAGGAGGTACCCCATGCCGCAAAAAGTTGCAGCGATTCACAGTGTAGCGCCAGCGTATCAGGTGATCAAGGAAATCAGTTCTCAGGGTGTGGATTGGGGAGAAGATTATCGTGGTTATTCGAGACAAGCCCTGAAAGGATTTCTAGAAGGCAGGATGAAAGCGAACATCGATTATTACCTTGAAGAACTGGCCATTCGTGAGGGGGAAGAAGATCGGTGCAACGGCAGTTACGGTCGGCATCTGTTGACGGAGCTGGGGGATGTGGAGCTGGAGGTGCCCCGCACCCGCCGTTACAGTGCGCTGAAGGTGGTCGGGCGTATGCGTGAAGAGCGCAGCGGGTTGAGCGGATGATTTTGAGCTGTTTTGTGCTGGGGGTGAGTACGAGGAAGGTGGCGGAGGCGCTGTTGCCGGTGTTGGGGGAGCGGGTGAGTGCCTCGACGGTGAGCCGGATGGGGAAACAGCTGGACCAGGTGGTCAAAGCGTTTCACCGTCGTCCTCTGAAGGATCAGTATCGGGTGTTGGTTTTTGATGGGGTGGTGCTTTCCCGTAAGAGTGGAGATGGAGCGATCCGCAGGCCGGTATTGGTGGTGTTGGGGATTCGGTCGGATGGGAAGAAGGAGATTATTGATTTTCGGTTGGCTCCTGGGGAGAGCGCCTTGGCGTGGGAAGCGTTCTTCAACGATCTGTATAGAAGGGGATTGAAAGGGGAGGGGGTGGAATTGATTGTGACGGATGGGGGGAAGGGGTTATTGGCCGCTCTGCCTCTGGTTTATGGCCAAGTGCCTCTTCAACGCTGCTGGGCTCACAAGATTCGAAACATCCTGGACAAAGTCAAAAAGACGGATCAGCCTAGGGTGAAAAGATCGCTTCACAGGATTATGAATGCTGCTCACCTGGTGGGGGCTCGGCAGGAGGCTCGGCGTTTTGTCGAGCGATGGGAGCCCCTCCATCCCAAGGCGGTGCACTGTCTGAAAGAGGACCTAGAAGAGTTGTTGACTTTCTTCTCTTTTAAAGATCCATCCTGGAGAGAAACTGTCGGAACAACGAATGCGATAGAGAGAAGCTTCCGGGAAGTACGCAGGAGAACAAGGCCTATGGGGGTGTTCTCAGACAGAACCAGTATGGAGAGAATCCTCTATGCCGTGTTCACCTATGAAAATAAACAACAGGGAATTGCTACCCCTTTCCTTGTGACACAAAACTCTTGACGTTATCTAATGAGGGATGGCGGCCATCGCCTATTGAAACGAAACGTCTACGAGGTCTTCGAGAAAATTGAAAATAAGCTCTGAACGCGTCGAGACATCAAGTTTTCTGAAGATGTTTTTCAGATGGGTCCTTACCGTCGAGAAAGCCATGCCCAGGACCCGCGCGATTTCCTGATCAATCAATCCTTTACAAATAAGAAGAGAGATCTCTGCCTCTCGCTGACTCAAACCAAATCTTGTCATCAGAAGAGTCTTGTCCAAGGTTCTGGGGGTTGAAGGTCTTACGATCACCGCTCTATATCGTTTCTCTTGATCCGGAGCGCATATATCCATCACAGATAGATGGAATGGGCCCCATTGTGTCCGTGAGAGGTCTTTCGCAGCCACTGAATGAATGAGGGTTAAGAACGCTGCATAAGCACCCCGAATGCCAGTGAAACGCTGCTTGAAGATCTGTGCCCTTCCGTTTTCGTAAACTAAATTACCTGTGTTATCGAACAAAAAAAGAGCGATGTCGTCTGCTTCGAAAAGTCTTTCCCATATTTCAGTCCTTTCTTTGGCCAAAGCGAGTGCCCGCGCATTTCGTAAGGCATTGCAAAAATGGGGGAGAACTGCGTCTAGAAGGATGACTTCTCGCCTTTCGAAACAGGGTCTGTGCTTTGCCCTCCAGATACGAAGGTCGCCGACATTGAGGTCGCCCTCATAAGCATAAACATCTATGCCATGATGGAGGCCATCCGCCATGAGGAAATCATTGAAAAATTCTGTCTCTTCGAGTTCTTTTTGAGGGATGATGTCGGAGATTATGGTGGCTTTTCGCCTTTTTCGAACAGATGGGGTGATTGGATCGCAGAACCGGTAATAACTATGGTACCGGGCTATGTTTTCAGGACTCATATTCAAAAAAACAACGTTTCCGAAAACTTGGCGATCCTCATTCCATATAAAGGAAGCCAAGTAGTCTGAATGAAGCAAGCGCAAAAGATCATCAGCTATCCCGATTCGAAGGGCATCCCGGTCGTTGCTTTGGTAGAGCTTCTCAAGAATGCCAAAGAGAAGCTTCACTTCAAAGGGATTCAAATTCTGGAGATGATCGGCCATGTTCCATAAAAAGATAAGGTTTTCAATCCTCCCCTGTAAAATGAAAACCACACCAAATCGACATGTCCGGCTACGAATAGGGGAAAGTAAGGTTATCCCTACCCTGATGGATTTTAGGGAATCTTCCCTTGTATGTCAACAGGAAAAACTGCTGGAGTTTCCTGAGTTTTTGATGAGTGTTTTCTGCAATGTTCCGAAATTCCTCCGGGAATCAGAAAAAGGGATGTTGAAGGGAGGATTTTCGCTTTCGAGAGAAGATTCCTGATTAAAATTTATAGTCCTTGGTGGCGGTGGTCCCAAAGATTCGGCTCCTACTTCGAGAAGAGATTTGGCCCTGATTGGCTAAGCAGAGGTGAGAAACAAAAGCCAAGAAAAGCGCGAACATTCAGCCTCTCTTCTTCCCGTAAAAAGAGGGGGAAAGGAGATTCATGACCTTACCCGTTTCATGATTCCCACGATGGCTGTGTTCAAAT
>JAHECH010000230.1 GCA_024641835.1 Deltaproteobacteria bacterium | reverse complement strand
GCCGCAAGGTGGCTGCTGCGCTACATCCAGACACACACCTTCATCGTCTTCGGCTGGTACCGTATAGCGCTCGGGGCGGTAATTTTCCTCCTCTTTCTCACCCAACACTGAGAACGTTCGGTAATTGCAGATTAGGGCGGCAAGCGTGCAATTTCGGTCACCGCCAAAAAGCAAGGAGTCCTGGCAAGATACAGAAGGGGCGCCGGGTGTGAGGCCTGAGGAGGTGTGGGGCGGAGGAATGGTACTTCAAACCTTCCATGTGCAAAGTGTAACAAGATGAATGGAGAGTATTTGCTCTTATGCGCATTGGTCAACATCGCTGCTCATCTAAAGTTCAAATTGAAGCCGCAAATAATATCACAAAGACGGTTGAAGTGAATTACTTGCTGTATTTGCCGGGAGATTATGGGAAAGACCCTCAACAGAAATGGCCGTTGATTCTGTTTCTCCATGGATCGGGCGAGCGGGGCAGCGACCTTGAACTCCTCAAGACACAACCTCTTCCAAAAACTCTGGACCAGCAGAAGGACTTCCCCTTTATTGTCGTGTCTCCGCAATTGCCTCTCGCAATGGGAAATTGGTCAGACTTGATTGACCCAGTGAACGTCTTGGTGGACCAAATTCAAGCCACATACTCCGTTGACACTCAACGCATCTACCTGACCGGCCTCAGTATGGGAGGGTTTGGGACGTGGGAGTTTGCCCTGCGGTATCCCCGGCGCTTTGCGGCGATCGTGCCTATCGCGGGCGGGTATAGGCACCAAAGCAACGCGATACCTGAAAAGATCTGCGATCTAAAGGACTTGCCAGTATGGGTTTTTCACGGCGCGCGAGACATCAATGTGGTGCCCAGCCAGTCCGAAGATATGGTGGACGCGCTAAAAGCGTGCGGGGGCAATGTAAAGTTTACGCTCTATCCTGATGCTGACCATGGTGCTTCCTGGACACGCGCCTATGCGGACCCCGAGCTTTACAAATGGCTATTGGAGCAAAGGTTGAGATGAAGCGCGTGGAAAGTTCTGTGTCTTCCGCTCGCTCGGCCTCCCATGTGCCGTGGGAGGTCGCGTGCGACGGAAACTGGCTGAGGGGAGAGGAAGCGACCGGATTACACACAGGAGACGAACGGATGCGAATCATATCAACAGCAGTGGTGATATACACCATCGCGGCCATGAATGGCATTATCCTTGCGGAAGAGCCCGTGAGACCCGGCGGAAAGGCGGACGTGTCCGTCACCGATTCCTGGGTTGTGGAAGCGGCGAACTATGCTGTTTCCATCAAGGCGGGCGAATCCGGTACGAACAGCAAGAAACTGGAATTGATCAAGGTTCTCAAGGCGGAACAGCAGGTGGTGGCGGGTATTAATTACTACCTGACTCTTCGCGTGCGAGAGGATGGGAAGCAGAAAGAAGCGGTGGCGGTCGTTTGGCGCAAGCTGAGTGGTGAACACGAGCTGACCAGCTGGAAGATGCTCGAAGACATGGAGCCCAACAAAGGTTCGGAGCGTACGGGTGACCCGCGGCGCGGCTCACCGTCCACTCAACCCTGACGTTGTCCTGGCTGCTTCGCGCCCTCGACAACGCGCTGCGGATTGTCGGATGCAGCAGCCAATCCCGCGGGCAAGCTTCTTTCAATAATCTGGGGTGTTGCCCCCCCTCACTCTGCTCTGTCCTCGGAGGGAGAGGATTAGTGTGAGGGGGGATTCCGATTGGCCCCAATTGATTGGGATGTTACAATTATTTGTGTTTTTCCCAAAAAGTGATCTTGTCAAGGGGCTTCCTGGGTCTAGGCTTGGGATCCTCATTAGGATATCCTAAAGGAACCAAATCATGGACAAACAAATTGTCCGGTAAGTTCATGACCCGGTGACAGTCTTTAGAGGATAACGCTCCGACCCAACAAGTACCTAAGCCCTGATTTACAGCCTCCAAAGTCATATAAGCGGTGGCAATCATTATCTGTTCGCCGGCTTTTATGGTCATTACCTGTTCGCCGAGACGGTATGGCGCAAACAGATCGCTCTTTAAAACCACATTATCTAGGATATCATCTGTCCATGCCAAGGCGCCCACTTCCATAAGTTGTTTCAAAGAATCTCTTTGCATCTTATGAGAGAAGTCCTCTATTGAACCACAGCAAACAATCACAACTGGAGCCTCACCGACTACGGGTTGCCCGCCGGCAGCCTTTGCCAATTCTTCTTTTTTCGTCTTATCTTGAACCACGATAAATCGCCATGGTTGACTGTTGCCCCATGATGGCGCTCGCCTGCCTGCGTCCAACACCTTTTCGATCTTTTCTTTTTCCACTGGGGTAGCCTTCCACTTTCTTATGCTTGCCCTCTTCAAAATCGCATCCGATACATTCATTTTGGTCCTCCATTTCGTTAGCTTCGGTCTTCGGATATCTCATTTTTGTCCTTTCTGGTTAGACCCAGAGACCTTTCATGCGTGCCGGCAATCACCTCCTTCCTGAAGGCTGCTTGATTTTGTCAACGCCATCCTCCCTTTCAGGCCCTCCGCCTCTCATACTTTCCGTTCTCGACCTTCCCAATACGGGGCCCGCAGATCTCTTTTCAATATTTTTCCATAATTGTTCTTAGGCAGGTCATCCACAAAATCCACCGATCGAGGCTTTTTATAACTGGCCATTCGATCCCTACAAAAGGCGATTAAATCCTCTGCTGTAACGGATCGTCCCTCCACAAGGGATACCACTGCCTTAACGGCCTCTCCCCATTTGGGATCAGGGACGCCAATCACGGCGACCTCACGAACGGCCGGATGTTGAATCAGGACTTCCTCAATCTCCCGAGGATAGATATTCTCCCCCCCGCTGATGATCATGTCCTTTGATCGGTCCATGATGAACAGATAGCCTTTCTCATCCATACAGCCCATGTCCCCGGTATGAAGCCATCCATTTCTCAGCGTCTCTTCCGTCGCCTCAGGATTCCGCCAGTATCCCTTCATTACAAGGTCGGAACAGGTGACAATCTCTCCCATCTCCCCGGATGGGAGTTCTCTGTCATCGGAGTCGAAAATTTTCACCTCCACATCCGTTCGCGAGAAACCCGCTGAGGCAAGCCGCTTCATTTGCCCGTGAGACCCGTCCAGCACATGGTCCCTGTGCGGCAAATAGGTAATGGTCATCGGGGATTCGGCTTGCCCATACAATTGCACGAGGCAGGGCCCTAACTTTGCCATTGCCTTTTTCAGGTCTTCCACCAGCATGGGCGCACCCCCATAATTGAGGGCTTTCATCGACGTATGATCGTATCTGTCGACAGCAGGACTCTCCGTCATCAATTTGACCATGGTGGGTGCGGCAAACATGTTGGTCACACGGTAATCCTGAATGGATTTAAAGATCACTTCAGGATCGAAGGATTTCGACTCCAAGATGATGTTTGCCGCACCTTTGCCCACATTGGGCAGGGCATAAAGGCCGCTGCCGTGGGAAAGGGGGGCGGCGTGTAAGATGGCATCATCCGGGCCAAATCCCGGACAGATGTCTGCAAAGAAATTCATGGTCATGGCCAACAGATTTCGATGGGTCAGCATGGCTCCTTTGGGCATGCCCGTCGTTCCTGACGTGTAGAAGAGCCATGCAAGATCGTCAGGGTGAACCTCGGTGTCCGAGAACCGGTCTGATCCCTTTGAGATCATCTCTTCATAATTGATGAGTTCACCTTCAGCACCCGATAAGGTCATAAGATAACGGGCACTTGGGATGCGTTCTCGAATATTGATGATTATCTGATTGAACTCTGGTGATAAGATCACGGCCTGTGCTTCGGAGTGGTCTATGATAAAAGAAAACTCATTGGGATGAAGACGCCAGTTGATGGGGACCGCACCATACCCGGCCTTGAAGCAAGCGAACATGGATTCCAGCATCTCGGGACAATTATATTGAAGCAAGGCGACGTTATCCCCCTGCCTCACGCCCAGATGCTTCAAGGCATTTGCCAGTCTATTGGCCCTCGCGTTGAACCGGGCGTAAGTCAGTTTCTTTGGGCCCTGCACAATGGCCAGTTTGTCAGGAAACGTCCTCGCCGTCTTGGTCAACAGCGTACCGATGTTCATGTTCCTCCCTCATCTTTATGATGTAATAATCCCATTGCGTTCTTAAGCCCACGACGACACATCGGTCATTTCGGGCGCAGCGGGAAATCCAATAAGCAGATATTCGATTAGCCCATCACTGAAATATTCCACTTTGGGATCGCCGCTCATGTTGACAGAAGGACAAGGAAGTCCAACGGAGGCTTTGTTGCTCCACCTTCCGGTAAATCGCTTCATGGCTCACTCCCAGAAGGTTAAGGTTTTGATGTTGGTTGTCCAGAGGCAGGTTTAGGTAAGACCTAATATTAAAATACCTCTTTTTTAAGGACATGTCTATATATCGTTGGTCCGGTAATGTATCATTTCTTGTGTTAGGAAAAGGAAAGGGGTACCTCTAAAGTTAAGCCAAACTCTAAAGAAGCTACCCCATGCCGCAAAGAATTGCAGCGATTCGCAGTGTATCGCAAGCGTATGAGGCGACCAAGGAAATCAGTTCTCAAGGTGTCGAGCGGGGAGAAGGTCATCGATTTTACTCGAGGATCTCCCTGAAAGAGTTCCTGGAAGGCAGAATGAAAGCAAACATAGACTCCTATCTTGGAGATCTGACTAGCTGCACAGAGGAAGAAGATCGGGGCCACGACAGTTACAGTCCCCGCCTGTTGACGGAGATGGGGGATGTGGAGTTGGAGCCCTCCGCAGGCGGGTGTGGGTGGCGTTGGGGGTAAGCCCGGATGGGAACAAGGAGATCATTGATTTTCATTTGTTATTGACACAGAATGAAAATTTCTTCTATACTTTGCCTGAAAGGAAGGACCTGCCAGGCTTTCCATGAATCGCCTCTCGCTGTCAGTTTTTCTCAATTTTCTTGTGATCACCTTTGTGGCGTTACAGCTCCTTGTCTCCTGTCCGGACGAAATACTCCATTATATTGACCACGGTGACGTTTATTCGGAACATCATGATTCAGAAGAACAAAAAACTACATTAACCCAATCAAACAGAAAAGCAAGGGACTGGCAACGTCGCCCATCTAGTCCATCTCGAAACACCTTTCAGTATTTTCCTGTACTGCCGAATTCAGCCCACTCGAGAGTTCCGTCCAACCAGATCTTTTTTCTTTCCTCGGTAATACTTCGCATCTGATTGCCTGTCTACATTTTCGGCACTCATCGACATTAAACCCCACTCATCGGGCATACCATGATTAAGGAGAAAGCTGGTTTGATGTCAGTATCTTCAAACACAGCACTTGTTCTAGTCAAGGTCGATGTCGGTGAGAAGGACGGGAGGTGCCTTCTACAGGAAACAAACATGGTGACCCATGTCGAACCCTATGCTCAAAAATGAGAAAGGATAAAGCCACTATGGATTTTCTGGAAGACCTTATGCAAAAAAGAGCTCCCAACTCAGGCAAAATTCTGTCCTTTTTGTGGGGAGAAAACAGTGTAGTCTTTTATCAGGCTAAGCAAATTACTACTGGGAGCATCAAACTGTTTGCGTTGCATAACTACGCGGGGCAGGGGGGTTTTCTGAAGTGACTGGCGGGAGGCCGCTGTCCTTTTCGTGACTTATCCGTGGGGGAAGCCGCAGCTCCGCCGCAGGCGGAGAATGCGGAGGGGGCAGAACTCCCCCATGGATAAGTCACTGAAAAGACCAGGCCGGGAGACTTGGAACGAAAGAAAGGCCCCATGCCCCGTAAAAACGTAAACAATATATCGCTCTCCTTAGTAATCACGCTGGAATGGATGTGTGGCGGTGAAGGTACGAAATGACAGGTAATCGATGCGACGTAATTCTTGGGAAACTGCTCCTTCAAGGTGACTCAGCTGATTGGCGAAATATGGCGCTTTAATTCCTTCTTTTCTGCTTCTTCTAAGAAGTGAACTACATGAAAAGGACTGCCTACAGGCTAGATGAATACGGGATTACGGAGTATGAAAACGGACTCCTATGGTGGGAAACGCACCATGGTTTCGGATTGCAGCAGAGCGGAAAGTGCTTCATCCACGATGACATTCTTATCATCGGGCATTGCAGCCATGAAGAGATCGGCTACTTGAAAGGAGAGTTCCTTGACCGGCTAGAAAAACTTCCAGCTTGGAATAGGACGAAGTATTATTGTTTCGCTGCCGAACTATTGGACGTTTACTCCGGGCAAAGCCTGGAAGAGGGTTTCATCGATCGGATGCCTTCATTGGTGAGCATCGATAAGAATCGAAGGCAACCAATCCTAGATAAGGGCCCAGGGACGTTCCGACTTGGCAAATATCAGATCACTGTGGGAACCAACGGCCAGGTTTTGTGGCAAACGCATGGAAGAATGAAAAGAATCATCGGCGGCCAATGCGCTATCCGATCAGGTGTGCTTTTCATCGGCCCCAAAGAGTATGAGAATGAGGAGAGTAAGCGGGAGTTCTTTAGCAAGTTAGGCACACTGCCAACCTGGGACAGGACCAAGATTTGGAGTACCGGTTTTGTCATACGGCTTTGCCAAGCAGAAACAGAAAAGGAGCGGTCCAAGGCCGGCAGTAGGAAAGGCACGGCGGACGATCATGCTTATTACGAAAAGCTTATTGTAGCACACGCGCAACAGGTAGGAGGACAAGTTAGGGGGCTATTTTCACCTTATTTGAAGTTTCGAAAACCTTCATTTCCACGGCTACATGTGCCGTTAGTCCTCAAATTTCGAAAGCCATGGTTGCAGTTGCCCCGTAAAAGGAAATCACGGTTCATATGGCTAATCACGCTAGTGTTTTCTGGCCTGATCCTCGGCCTCATATTAGGTTTGGCCTCGCTGAAAGAGGGATCACACCGGTT
>JAHECH010000229.1 GCA_024641835.1 Deltaproteobacteria bacterium | reverse complement strand
CTCCGCCCGCCTCACCCATGACCTGAAGCTGGTCACGAGGCAGCGTTTCCTTCGTTTCTCTATTTTGAAAGAGACCCCCACGGCCCCTCAGGCGTTTCTAGTACCCCTGTGTCCAGTAAGAAATGTGGGACATAGTCAGTTCATAAAAGGGAGAAGGCCGCCGAACCCGAATGACTCAGAGGTTTTCTGTCCGGAGAAAGGTCTTCACAAGACGATCCCATCCGACCTCTGGATAATGGCCGAAAAGGTCATCCACCGGTGCGCCGCCTGTGGCGGACAGCTGTTCGTATTCCGGCCCCATGAGCCCCATAAGGCTCTTGACTTCATGTTCCATCCATCGGAAGCTTTCTTCTCCGAAGTAGAGTCCCTTCAGATCTCTCTTCGGCATGTGTGGTTCCACAATCAGAAGCCATCCTTCATGGTAAGGATCTGCATGGCAGATGCCCGGGGTTGCTTGGACTCTGTGATTCCGGGCGAGCACTGTTCCGGTCAAGGGTGAAAGCGCGGCCGCCTTATGACCATTCCGGCTAAAAGCCCATCCCATCTGGTTTTGCGTAATCCTCGCTCCGAGGGAAGGCAGGGTGATCTCTACCGGAGAGCCAAACACCTTTGTGAGAAAATCATCAAATCCCACCCTGACACGACCACCGTGCTCAAAACGCGCCCAGCAGTGGCCGATGTGATAATAGTATTCCTGGGCCAAACGGTAGCCCGAGGCAACGGCATAGGAAGGAATGGCCAGGGGTTGACTCAATTCCATTTCATCAAGCATCTGATCGTAGGGGCAATGAAAGCACTCGTAGTTCATGGTACAGATTTTCGGAGCATTCACTTTTCCGGTCAGGGCATGACGGCAGGGGCGATCTGCCCCGCGGTATTGCTCTCTCAGTCTGGAGGACCACTCAGGTTCGAAACTTTTGGGAGAAGAGTCGCTTTCCAAGCGCATGGCCTTCCTCATGCCCCGGTCAAAACCGCATGTGTAACAGTCATAGGCATTGTCGCACAGCCTGAAATTGATCACTCCTGCTTTCATCCAGATGCATTCCTGATCAATGACCTGGAATCCCTGGACCCTTCCCTTTTCCTTCTTCTGGTCTTTGGCTTTTTCTTGCTTCATGGCTCTGGACTCCTTTTCTTCTTAAAAGGTTCGTTCACGTCCCCTTGCAGGGATATCCCATCCTGTCTGAGCACGACTGCAAGGAGTTTCTTTACGCTGCTTCCATCTGGAGAAAATCCACCTGCGAGTATTCATCGCAGACGGGCGCTTCCCCGAAGTCCTCCAGCCAGTAATAGAAAGAGCAATGCCGGCACTCGAAGTCTCGGATACAGATCTTTGGTATTGCCATTCGATCATTCTCGACATGGGAACACCATGTGTCGGTTCCCATAGGATGGTTTTTGAGCCCTGTTTTTCTCATTTTGATCTCCCTCCTCTCTTCAACTTTGAGTCCCATCTCAGAAATTCTCTCTTTCGTTTTGTCCCTCTTAAGTGCAACGGATAGGCCAAAGCAGGAGAGGCGCCCTACAGCTCAAAACAATATGTTGAGATCGTTGATGTTTCTCCAAGTCTTCCGCGGACGACCGTTGTTCGATGCGCGAGGAGTAAGAGAGTGACCTGTCGCTTTGGGCGACAGCACAGGAAAGCCTGCTCTGGACAAAAGGCATGAATGCAGCGAACAGCTTGGAGCTCTGACCCCTGTCACTATTCGCTACACCTCATGTTGCTTTTTTCGCCACCACCACACCTTTGCTTTTCTCGGGAAGAGGGCTTGCTATGAATTAAGACTACACGCCATTCCCTAACCATGGCAGCTCGCAGCAATGCAAGCCCTGCAATTCCGCCATTGCAGAAATGCTATTCTTTCTGCCGTTTCTTTTTTTCTCTTCAGCCCTTTGTGGAGAACTAACATGCTGATAACTTTTTTCTTTTCTCGTTCATCGGATTCGCATCCTGCGAATGGCACAATCTTTGCCCTTGAGGAAAAGAAACATCCGGAAAAGACGGGAAAAAGCAGAAGACCCGAGTGCTTCTCCGAATGAGTCTAAGGAGATTCAACAATTCTATGCAGGAATACAGATATCTGTTTGGGCCTGTGCCATCTCGTCGTTTCGGGCGATCCCTGGGAGTAGACCTCACTCCTCCCAAGACATGCAGCCTCGATTGCGTGTTCTGCCAGCTTGGACGGACGACCAATAAAACGATGACCCGGAAGGCATACGTGTCTTTGGAGGCTGTGCTGGCCGAGCTTGGCGCGTGGATCAAAGAAAACGGCAAGGCAGATTACATCACTCTTTCAGGTTCAGGAGAGCCTACCCTTCATTCGGGTTTCGGGGAGGTGCTCCAGTTCATTCGATCCCATAGCTCTATTCCCCCAGTGCTTTTGACCAACGGCACCCTGCTTCACCTGCCGGAGGTTCAAGAGGCCGCCTCCCACGCCCATATCGTCAAGGTTTCCCTGAGCGCATGGGACCAGGCATCCTACGGCTGGGTGAACCGCCCGCATCCGGATCTCAATTTCAAGCAGTTGATTGAGGGGCAAAAGGCCTTCCGCAACGAGTTCAAAGGACAGATGTGGATAGAAGTGTTCCTTGTTGCGGGTATGAACTCGATTCCTTCTGATGTGGAAAAGATTGCTGCTTTGGCAGATCTACTCAGACCGGATCGGATTCATCTGAATACGGCTGTTCGTCCTCCCGCAGAGGATTTTGTTGCACCCCTTTCCAGGGAGCGTCTGGCCTCTCTGTGTAATCTATTTCAACCCCCGGCGGAAGTAATTGCAGAGTACAAGGATAAAGGCGGTTTTGAAATACAGGCCAATCAGGAAGAGATCATTTCCATGCTACAGCGGCGGCCCTGCACCGCGCAGGAGATCGCAGAGACTTTCAGCATGCATCTGAATGAGGTATCCAAGTATCTTGGGAAGCTCCTAACGGACAAACGAATCCGGGCACAAGTGATGAACACTCTCCTCTACTATCTGGCCGACCGCAAAGAGACATGCGACCGGTACAACCACGAGGAGGCCCATGAGGAGAAGGGGATTACCCCGTCCGTTTCCGAAAAATCGGGGGCAAACGCGTACCCCATTCGCCCAACGCAGCTTTCACAAGAAAGTCCTCCTGAAGAGGTCTTGAAGCGGTGACCTGTCGCAGCATTGCGCTGCAATATCATCCTGACAGGAACCGGGGCGATCCCGGGTGTGAAGAGCGCCTAAGTGATGATCTGATCGAGATCCTCCACGTATTTGCTCGCGGGGGTTTTGGCATGAGAGGGGTATGGGGCTGTAAAGGGAACAATAGACCGAGAACCCTGGCGGCAATGCTCCAGATCAAGCAAACGGACCTAGAACGGGAGCTTGCCACATTATGTCATATGGAAAAGGTGAGGGGTGAACTACAGCAGGGGAAGAGAAGGATTCGCCTTTGGTGACCCTTACCGTTCAGAGGAGGGAAGGCAATGGCCATTCGTATCACGACCTTAAGCGAAAATACGGCAAGCCGTGGAGACTTTCTCGGGGAGTGGGGGCTGAGCATTCTGGTCGAGACCGAAGAGGCAACGGTCCTGCTCGATGCGGGAAAGAGCTATTCCATTGCTTGCAATGCCCGGACACTTGGCATCGATCTCGGTAAAATTGAGAAAATTGTTTTGAGCCACGGCCATTATGACCACACCGGCGGCCTGCGTGAACTGCTGCGTAGGATAAGGAAAAAGGTAGAGGTCATAGCCCACCCGGACATCTGGCAGGCAAAGTACGTGCGCCGGGAGGGAGAGCCGGACAGGTACGTTGGCATTCCCTTCCAGCGGGACGAACTGGAGAGCATGGGGGCCGTGTTCCAGCTAACCTCTCAGCCGGTGCACATTGCGAAAGGCGTAATGACCACGGGGGAGATCCCAATGGTTACCGGCTTTGAGCTCATAGATGGTGCGCTCCTGGTTAAAGAGGGTTCTACCTCGAAGCCGGATAAGGTGATGGACGACCAGGCACTCATTGTGAAGACAAAGCAAGGGCTGGCCGTCATCCTGGGCTGTGCCCACCGTGGCATAATCAACACGCTCTACCATGCCCGGCAGATTGCCGGCACGGCAGAAATACACGCGCTGATAGGCGGCTCCCACCTTATTGGCGCCTCCGAGGAGCGTCTGTGGCAAACGATTGCTGCCATAAGGGAGCTTGGCGTGCAGAGGCTGGGCTTGTGCCACTGTACAGACCTGCCCGCCGCCGGCGTACTGGCCCAGGAATTCGGCGACAAGTTCTTCTTCAACAAGGCGGGTACTATTGTCCAATTGCCTTGAACTGATGCCGGATCAAGTCCGGCATGAGAAGGGAACTTTGGACTCTTGGGATATGGAGGTTTAAGCAATGAAAATATCCATTTGTGGAAAGGGAGGAAGTGGAAAGAGCACTATCGTAACTCTGTTGGCCAACACGGCACAAGAAAGAGGATTTCCCGTTTTGGTCGTCGACTCCGACGAATCCAACTCCGGGCTTTTCAGGATGCTTGGTTTCGAAAGCCCACCCGTACCGCTCATGGAACTTGTGGGAGGCAAAGCCGCCCTGAAGAAAAAGATGCGGGAGCCCAGTGTTTTTGAGCGACCTGAAATCACCATTGAAGAGATCCCTTCTCGCTACATTCAGAGCAGAGATGGACTTGTGCTGGTCAGCATCGGGAAGATCCTCCAATCCCTCGAAGGATGCGCCTGTCCTATGGGGGTGTTAGACCGCGAATTCCTGAAAAAACTTCGTCTCAGTAAAAATGGGATTGCATTTGTTGATATGGAAGCGGGCATTGAGCATTTCGGGAGAGGGATCGATGAGGCTATTGACAAGGTTATCCTTGTGGTTGAACCCTCTTTTGAGTCCGTGACTGTGGCTGAAAAGATAAGAGATCTCGCCGCCGGCATGAACAAGGAAGTCACTGCGGTCTTAAACAAGATGCCCTCGGAAGAAGTGGCTCAGAAGCTGCAGGGCGAACTCAAAAGCAGGAGCATAGAAATCATCGGGACCATTCCAAATGACCCTCTCGTTTTTGATGCCTGTTTGGAAGGCCGCGTGCTGGACCAGGGAAAAGCCTTTCATGCGGCCGGAGAGGTGTTGGACGGTCTTTTGTCAGAGAATATGAAAATTGCGAAAACAATTTCTCGTGCTTGAATGATTCCCTGTAGCTTGTCGGAGAAAGGCGAATATCTTGCAAGACGGCGCTGCAGGAGACGTAGATTCGGAGGCGGATATGTGTTTGAGTACCGTGTATATGAATTCCGGAAATGAACAAAAGGAAATCATGAAAGACGTGGCCCGAATAGAGGCTGATGGCCGAGGCTTTTGGCTGATCAACCTTTTCGGAGAAAGAACATTCATCGAAGGAACCATCCAGACCATCAACCTCATGGACGGTCACTTTGTGATGCTCGAAAGTCATAAACTCAGCTGATTTTTGATCAACGCAATATCCTTTTCCCCGAGGTGGATGCGTTCTATGTCTCGGACTGCGTGGGGAATTCAGAGAAATGTCCTATGGATCTACACCTGAACTGCTCTGCGGCTTCGAAAGGGAATGATCAATGCAGCAGCTGACATCACCGCTTACTTCGAGCAAGGAGGCCGATTTTCTGGATAACAACCACCGAATCATCAACTACCTGCGTCTTTCCGTGACCGATCGTTGCAACCTGAGGTGTATTTACTGCATGCCTGAAGAAGGGGTGAAGTTCGTTCCCCACGGTGAAATTTTGACTTACGAAGAAATGCTTCGTGTGGTAAGCCTCTGCGTCCTGCACGGTATCCGAAAGGTAAGGCTCACAGGCGGTGAGCCGTTGGTTAGAAAAGGCATTATCCCCTTCATTGAGGGGTTTTCCTGTTTGGTTCGAGGATTTGAAAAGACCATTCTCTTTGATACGGGCGGCGACGGCTACACCTTGCTCGGCAACATGAGACAGCTCGGGATCAAGCCGGCAAATGTCCACGTCATCATCCTCTCTCACATTCACGGCGACCACACCGGAGGAATCAAAAGGTTAATCGAAGAAAAGAGCAATGTCGATGTTTACTTGCCGACCTCATTTCCCGGCAGCTTCGAGGAGATGCCAACGTCGCTGGGAGCACAAGTGAAAGAAGTGTCCGGGGTCAAGGAAATCCTCACCGGTGTGTACACGACCGGTGAGCTTGGTAATGGGTTGAAGGAACAATCACTGGTCTTAATAACCTACAAGGGCCTTGTGGTCATAACCGGCTGCGCCCACCCCGGTATCGTAAACACTATTCGAAAAGCGAAAGAGATCACCGGCGAAAATAAAGTCTATTTAGTGATAGGTGGATTTCACTTGGCCGGCGAATCCGCCTCACGGCTCAAATCCATTCTTAAAGAATTCCGCCGCCTTTCCGTGCAGAAAGTGGCTCCCTGCCACTGCACGGGTGACGGGGCGCGCAGGCTGTTCAAGCAGGAGTATGGAGCGGACTACATCGAATGCGGCGTGGGAAAAAGGATTACGCTTCCATAGTCGCCATATGCCGCAGATAGACAAATAGGTTGCTTGCTGCGAATGCTATTTGGCCAAGTTTTGCTGTGGGATTATTAGGAGGTTGGCATGAGAAAGCTGAGCGATCTGGTGGTTCTGATCAGGGGGGCAGGTGAACTGGCCAGTGGAGTGGCTCACCGATTGTATTCCTCGCACTTCCGGACTTGCCTCACTGATATTGACCAGCCCCAGGCAGTAAGACGCGAGGTTTCCTTCTGTGAGGCAGTCTATGAGGGTGAGAAAGAAGTTGAGGGTGTGATCGCAAGGCTGGTGACCTCTCCTGAGAAGGTTCCCCTGGTGTGGCAACAGGGTAAGATTCCGCTATTGGTAGACCCTGAAGCTGATATCAAGAATTCCTTGAAACCGGATGTTTTGGTTGATGCC
>JAHECH010000228.1 GCA_024641835.1 Deltaproteobacteria bacterium | reverse complement strand
CCGTTCCCGCTCTTCTGTCAGGATAGCCTCCGATGGTTGCCCGGGTTACGTCGCTAGGCTGGCATGGCTTTTCTTGAAGGGTGGGAACTTTCTGGTCCATGTCCTGGGGGCGTCCTCTTCAAACGAGTGAGGCCCACTTCCGGACGCGATTCTCTCGGGGCGCATTTTTCCGTTTCGGCCTCAGCCTCGTTAATTTACTTTAATTATTCGAATTTTACTGAACAAAAGCCTGCCTGTCAATCTTGGGCTCAAATGACTGCTTTCTGATAGTTCTTCAGACCTTTCCTCTCTTTGATTTGAAATTTCCTTAAATCAGTTCCAATAATGTAGCCTTACTAAAACTACAGATCTGATCGTAAGATATCCACCCTGTCACCAGGTTTTCTCTTGACATCCGTATTATAGAAGTGTATTAACTAAAAAATAAAACCAACTAGTTAGTTAAACTAAACGGATAACCCGGAGCAATCATGACAACTAGACGTGTCTCAGATTCGACGGATGTCCTTACGCCTGAGGAGCGCATCCTGGCCGCTGCAACAGAAGAGTTTGCGAACAATGGTTTTTTTGGTGCCCGTACCCAGGCTATCGCCAACGCGGCCGCAGTAAACAAAGCCATGCTTCATTACTATTTCAGGTCCAAGGAAAAGCTCTACGGTCAAGTCATCAAAGCGGCCTTTGAAAAGATTTTGCAGGAGGTGGGCCGTGCCTGGCTTGGCCCAGACCCCATGACTAAACGCGTGGGAATGGTCATCGATTCCTACATGGACAGCTATGAAAAAAATCCCGGCTTTCTCAAAATCGTCCTGCGTGAGGTGGTGGATGGCGGAAAACGTTTAAGGCAGGCTTTCGTCGGTTCGGGGGATGAGCGGCCCAATTTCTCAGGATTCACCCCTCAGGACATCATCGAACGAGTCTCCTCAGAGCTGAACCTGGACATGGCAGAGACGATTCATGTCATCATCAATCTCATCGGCATGTGTGCCGTCAGCTTTGTCAGCCCTCTCCTTCTGGAAAGTGTGGTCCATTATGATATCTCTGATTTCGAAGCCTACCTGCAACAGAGGCGGGCTGCTATCAAAGCCATGGCAGTAGCCTATGTGGCAGCCCTTTCATCCGGAATACATAAGGAGTAGAGCATGAAAAGACGAAAGCTCATTCCCCCCGTTCTCATTCTCCTCGTCATTTTGGGACTGATTTACTACCTTGGATTTTATCGCCCGGGTCTCAATACATCCGATATTGAGGCCTCAGGTCACATTGAAGTGACGGAAGTGGATATGAGTTTCCGTTTGCCCGGCCACGTAGCCCGCCTCTTCGTCGATGAAGGGGCGCAGGTCAAGAAGGGAGAATTGCTGGCTGAGCTAGAGCAAGAACCCATTCAGTCACGCCGCGATCAGGCTTTTGCTGCTGTCCAAGAGCTTGAAGCAAGGGTTGCTTCTCTATCTCTGGACATCAGCATTAAGCAAGACGTGCAGGATGCAGAGGTGAGACGGGCCAAGGCAGGCGTCTCCGCGGCAGGCGCACGGTACCAGAGCCTCAAGACGGGCTCGAGAGAAGAAGAGATCGCAGAAGCTGCCGCAGCGAGAGACAAGGCCAAGACGGAATGGGAAAACCAGCAGGTAGACTTTCGAAGGATCAAGGATCTCTACGAACAAAAAATCGTTTCACAGAGCCAGTACGATAACTCCCGTACCAGCGCCGAAGCGGCCAGGGCAGCCTATCTTGCCGCAGAAGAAAGATACAAACTGGTCAAGGCCGGCCCGAGAATAGAGGCAATCGAGGAAGGCAAGGCCAATCTCAAAGGATCTGATGCTGCCTTGAGCGCTGCTGAGGCAGGGCTGAGAGAAATCGAAAAAATGAAATTGGATCTCACTGCCCTGAACGCTCAGTTGGAGCAGGCGAAAGCGGCGCTGGCGATCGCTGAGGATGACGTGAACAAGTCCCGACTCTATGCGCCCTTTGACGCTTTTGTAACGGTGAAAGATGTTGAGGAGAAGGAGTTCGTCCAGCCCGGCACCCCTGTTCTTACGGTTGCAGACTTGGGCGAAGTCTGGGTCAAAACCTATGTTCCCGAAACACAGTTGGGCAGAGTCCGCCTCGGCCAGCCTGCGGACGTGCTCAGCGATACGTTTCCGGACAAGGTGTACCGGGGCAAAGTCACATTCATCTCCCCTGAGGCTGAGTTCACCCCCAAGAATGTGCAGACCAAAGAAGAGAGAGTGAAGCTCGTCTACCGCATCAAAGTCACGCTAAAGAACCCTAACCAGGAGTTAAAGGCGGGAATGCCGGTGGATGTGATTCTGAGGTAAAAGCGATGCCGGTGGTCGTTGCAGAAAATCTCTCCCGTTCTTTTGGCGCAGTGAAGGCCCTCGACGGCCTCAGCTTCTCCGTGGAAGCGGGTGAGATATTCGGCCTCATGGGTCCAGACGGAGCTGGGAAGACAACCTGCCTTCGAATTCTGTGCGGGTTGATGCGACCGACGAGCGGCAAAGCCGTCGTATTGGGCTCTGATGTGGATAGAGATCCTGAACGCATCAAGGATCAAATCGGCTACATGGCTCAACCTGCCAAGCTCTATGAAGACTTAACGGTCAAGGAGAATATCGACCTCTACGCGGATCTCTATCAGGTTCCCCGGGACCGCTATAAGCAGAGGATGAAGCGTCTTCTTGATTTCTCCGGCCTTGCTCCTTTTACCGACCGCCTCTTTAGGAATCTTTCCGGAGGAATGAAACAAAAGGTCGGGCTGAGTTGCGCTCTGATTCATACGCCGAAGGTCCTTTTCCTCGATGAGCCGACCAATGGGGTTGATCCGCTCTCCCGCCGGGATTTCTGGAAGATCCTCTACGAACTCCATCGTGAGGGGGTGACCATCGTGGTCGCCTCCACCTATCTTGATGAGGCGGATCGATGCCACCGGGTCGCTCTTTTTGATCGGGGAGTGGTTCGCCTGGTGATGGAGCCTTTGGCCCTGAGAAGCCAGGTCAAAGAGCATCTTTTCGACCTCAGAACGCCGGAGCGAAGGAAGGCGCTGAGGATCCTCAAGACCTCTCCAGGAGTCATCCGGGCAAGCTTATTCGGTGCCGGAATCCATTTCTCCCTCATTGACGGGGCTGATTTGTCCGCTATCGAAGAAGGACTCGCATCCAGCGGTCTGGCACCGGTCCATCTTGAGCCCATTCAGCCGAGTCTCGAGGACGTCTATCTCGCTCTGGTGTCAGAAGGCCGAGAACCATGAGCCCTCCTGCCGTCATTTTGAAGGATGTGGTCAAACGTTTCGGCGGCTTTGTCGCCGTGGATCACATTTCCCTGGAAATCGACTCCGGAGAAATCTTTGGCTTCCTTGGTCCCAATGGTGCGGGAAAATCCACGACTATCCGCATGCTCTGCGGTCTCCTGAGGCCCACATCGGGTCAGGGTTGGGTTCACGGCCTCGATATCCTCACTCAGTCCGAAGCAATCAAGGCGAAGCTCGGCTACATGTCACAGCGCTTCTCCCTGTATGACGATCTACGGGTTGAGGAGAACATGACTTTTTTTGGTGGCATTTACGGCTTGGATGCTTTGACCTGCCAGGAACGGTCCCTGGAAGTTCTTGCCTTGACTGGCCTGGCAGAAAGACGCCGCTCCCTCACGAGAGAACTGCCCACAGGGCTGAAACAGCGCCTTGCATTAGGGTGCGCCATTCTTCACAAACCGGCTGTCATTTTCCTCGATGAGCCTACCTCCGGAGTTGACCCCGGGACGAGGCGGAACTTCTGGGACCTGATCTATACCCTGGCGGACGACGGCGTCACGGTCTTCGTCACGACCCACTACATGGAAGAAGCCGAATACTGCAACAAAATCGGCCTCATCGACCGAGGACAACTCATCGCACTCGGTTCGCCGGCTGAACTGAAATCCAAACACCTTGCCGGAACGATTTACGAGATTGGGACGGACGATGTGCTCACTGCTGCAGAGACCCTTGCTCAAGTGGAGGGCATTCTCGATGCTGCTGTTTTTGGCCGCGCCCTTCATGTCCGGGTGAAGAGGGGGATCGATGGACAGACTTATATTCCCTCCTTCCTCAACTCAGCAGGCCTTGCGATCAAGGCCATGAAACCAATAGAGCCTACCCTTGAAGATGTCTTTGTCGCCCTCGTAGGCCATAAGACCGGAGAGAATCCATGAGCATCCGAAGAATCAAAGCTCTGACAAAGAAAGAGTTCATTCAAATGAGCCGGGATATCCGCAGCCTCATGGGCGGTCTCTTCATCCCTCTTCTCATGATTTTCCTCTTTGGCTATGCTTTGAGCCTGGACGTGGACCGCATCCGTACCGTAGTCCTGGATTTTGACAGGACGCCAACGTCTCGAGAATTCATACACCGACTGACGGAGTCCCGCTATTTCACACTGGTTCGGTATTTAGACAGGGATGGCGATGTCGATTCCAGCCTTGCTAGAGGTGAGGCGCTCATGGCCCTTGTCATTCCCAGCGACTTCGCATCAAAGGTGAAGCAAGGAGTCGCCGCTCCCGTTCAGGCTGTGTTCGATGGAAGCGACTCCAATACAGCGACCATCGCCCTCGGTTATTTAAAGGCTGTGGCTTCCGGTTTTGATATTGCTCTTCAGGAGCATCGTATCCGGCGGGCCGGTCTCACAATGGTGGACATGCCTCTTGAAGGGAGGATAAGGGTCTGGTTCAACCCTGAGCTCAAGAGCAAGAATTTCATCATCCCTGGTCTGACCGGTGTGATCATGATGGCCATTTGCACTGTTATGACCGCTTTGAGCGTATCCCGGGAAAAGGAAACGGGCACTTTGGAGCAATTGATCTCCACCCCGATTACGAGTCTTGAGCTTCTCGTGGGGAAGCTTCTTCCTTACCTTGCCGTCGGCCTTGTAGATCTTGCTTTGGTGGTGGGGGCAGGAGTGCTCATCTTCGGTGTTCCCTTTCGGGGGAGTTACATCGATCTCTTTCTCACGTCCTTGCTCTTTCTCATCGGGACGCTCTCATGGGGTCTCTTTGTCTCCGTCATCGCCAAGAACCAGATCCAGGCGAGCCAGATTTCGATGATCACCGCCTATCTCCCAGCTTTTCTCCTGTCCGGCTTCATCTATCCCATTGAAAATATGCCGGTCGTGCTCCAGGTTATCACATTCATCGTGCCTGCCCGGTATTTCGTGGAAATATTGAAGGGTCTCTTTCTTCAAGGGGTCGGCCTGTCCGTGCTCTGGCCTCAGGTCCTGGCCCTGGTCATCTATGCAGTGCTGATCCTCAGCCTGGCCCGCAAACGTTTTACCAAGAGGATTCTCTGATGCGACCGACGGTGCTTCGAGTCAAAGTGCTTCTCGTCAAAGAGATCATCCAGGCTCTGCGAGATCCCCGTTTGAGATTTCTGATGTTCCTCCCTCCTCTGATTCAACTCGTCGCTTTTGGATACGCAGCCAACCTGGATTTGAAGAATATCCCTATCGCTCTTTACGATGAGGACAAGACTCCCACCTCCCGTGAACTCGCTTCCGCTTTTTCCTCCTCAGGTTATTTCAGGTTTGTGGAGACCATACAAAGACCTGGCGAGATGACAACGCTCATTGACAAGGGCACGGTGAAGGCGGTGCTCCATCTGGGCCCAGAGCTGGCGGGCAAAGTGAATAGTGGCCGCACTGCTCTCGTGCAGGTGATCGTGGCAGGGACCAATTCGAACACCGCTTCCCTTGTGCAAAGTTACTCCCTCCAGATCATCGAGAGATTCAACAGAGGGAGGCTCAAGAAGCGGCTCGAGGACAACCCGCCTCTCCAGAGAATCATTCCTGCCGGCTCCGAAGGCATTGTTCGGCCGGAGATCAGGATTTGGTACAACACGGAACTGGTTTCCAGGAACTTCTACGTGCCAGGCATCATCGCTCTGGTCATCATGGTGTCGGTTTTGAACCTGACCGCCATGGCTGTGGTTAGAGAAAAAGAGGTGGGCACCATGGAACAAATCATGGCGACCCCTATCCGGCCGGTGGAGTTCATTCTCGGGAAAACCATTCCCTTTGCCATGATCGGCATTTTCCAGGTCGCCCTGGTAAGCAGCGTCGGTGTTTTCTGGTTCGACGTCCCCATGCGGGGCAGCGTTCTTCTGTTGTTTGCCGCTTTGCTGATCTATCTCCTCTCCTTCCTTTCTCTGGGCCTTTTCATTTCAACCATCAGCCGGAACCAGCAGCAGGCTCTCATCACCACCTTCTTCTTCACCTTCCCCATCATTCTCCTTTCCGGCTTTATCTTCCCCATTGCCAACATGCCCACCATCATTCAGTGGTTCACTTACATCAACCCCCTGCGCTACTTTCTTGTGATCATTCGCGATCTCTTCCTCAAAGGGGTGGGATTGGAGGTCTTGTGGCCCCAGATGGCCGCCCTTCTGGCCATCGGCCTTGCGGTCATGGTTTTGGCTGTCCGCCGGGTGAGCAAAACCCTCGACTAGAGGGGAAGCGACGTCACGTATTTTTCCCCTGCCTCCTGGATCACAACCTTTCTATCGGTCCTCATTCCTGTCCAAAAACCGTTTTGCCATTTTGCCGGGGCGTGGGGGTCCCTTTCACCCCCACACCCCTGGCGGGTGATCTGGAAACTAATACAAAAGTGTTAAGTCTTTTGTCATCGAGGCTCCCTTACCCCACCCTATCCCCCAAGATTCTGGCTTTTACCCATAAGTGGGGTTACTGGACACAGGGGTACTAGAAACGCCTGAGGGGCCGCGGGGGTCTCTTTCAAAATAGAGAAACGAAGGCAACGCTGCCTCGTGACCAGCTTTAGGTGATAGTCGAGGCGGGCGGAGGGCTTCCCGGGAATAACCATCCAAATCCGTGCATGGGAATGACTGATGAAACCTCGCCGCCCGCCTTCGCTGCCCCCTTTTTGCATAGTCATTCCCAGTCTCTCTTCGTTTCCTCATTTTGAAAGAGACCCCCACGA
>JAHECH010000227.1 GCA_024641835.1 Deltaproteobacteria bacterium | reverse complement strand
TCGTATTCGAGGGAGCTATCCAAAACAGCTGGAGCGGATATCCCCGTGGTTCCTGATTCCCATGAGGCAGCCATCACAGAGCCTGTACAACCTTTCTTCGCTTGCATGGTGGTGGATCTGCGGCCTGGCCCTAATTCCAAGAACTACTATTTTTATCAGAACCGCCTCGGCCAGGTGGTCTTCTGCATCACGCCAGAGCCTCTCATCGTCGGAACAGACAAGAGGGAGACATCCGTATTCCTGCCCCAGGTAGGAGCCAGGATGGTGAATCTCCTTCCCAGGCTCAAGAACCTGAGAGTCAGGAGGGTCTGGCGCGGCCTGTATCCCATGTCGCCGGATGGGTCTCCTCTGGTGGGATGGGACAGGGAGGTCGAGGGGCTGATCCATGCGGCAGGCATGTGCGGCCAGGGTTTCATGCTGGGCCCGGGTGTTGGAGAAGTGGTTGCCAGATTGATCAAGGGGGAGACGACGGAAGAGGACAAGATTATTCTTGAAGGGTTTTCGCCTGAAAGGAAGTTCAAAGGCCAGGAAGCGCTGAAATAGGAGTTGATATGATGACCGAATTCAATCTGAAAGAGATCAAGACACTTTCGTACGAGAGACCCGCTATGGATAAAGGGTACGCAAATCAGACCCTGCATGTAAATCTCTCTGAGCCGCAGATCTCTGTAAAGCCTGTGACAGATCCGATGAAGGAGATTTTCGTCGGAGGGAAGGGCTTTGACCTCTGGCTGCTCTGGAATGCAGTAAAGCCCAAGACGAAGTGGAATCATGCGGATAACGAGGTATGTATCGCATGCGGCCCCTTAGGCGGCACGCCGATTTACCCTGGTTCAGGAAAGAGCATCGTGACTTCTATTTCACCTTTGACCGGCGCGGTGATGGACTCGAACGTGGGAGGGCACTTCGGTCCTTTCTTGAAGTTTTCCGGTTTTGATGCCCTGGAAATCCAGGGTAAGGCGCCCGAGGAGACGATTGTCTTCATTGACGGCATTGATAACAAAGTTCAGATCTTCGAAGTGAGCGGCCTGCCCGACGGAGCGTATGAGACTTCAGATATCTTGACGAGCCATTTCGGGCAAGGAAAGCCGCGCAACATTTCTGTGGTTTCGACCGGGCCGGGGGCGAAGCATACGCGGATTGGATGCCTTAACTTCACCTGGTACGATTCGAGACGGGCAAGAACCCGGTACAAACAGGCAGGAAGGGGCGGCACAGGTACTGTCTTTGCAGACAAGAAACTGAAGGCTGTTGTGGCCCGCTGGGATTCAGTCACGGTGAGCACGAACAATCCCGCAGACGAAGCTGCATTGAAGGGAGTGGGCAAGCTCCACTCTCACGAGGTCGTGGAACTTGATCCCAAACAGAACGAAATGGCAAGGGTTGGAACGACCCACCTCGTGACCATCATGAATGACTATGATCTGCTGCCGACTCACAATTTCCGGTATGGCCGGCATCCGCAGGCTGAAAACCTTGGCAAGGAAGTCTACAGGCGACTTTTTGACAAAGGTTTTGATGGATGCTGGATCGGATGTACTGTGGCCTGCTCCCACGGCATCAAGGACTTCTTGCCGTTCACAGGAGCTTACAAAGGAAAGAAGGTTTTTGTAGATGGGCCGGAGTATGAGACCATTGCAGGTTGTGGTTCGAACTTGGGAATCTTTGATCCCTTTGCAGTCACTGAGATCAATTTTTACTGCGATACCTATGGGCTCGATACGATCTCCGTCGGAACAAGCATCGCTTTTGCCATGGAATGCTTTGAGATGGGACTGATCAACGAGACCCATACAGGGGGAATGAACCTTTCCTTCGGCAACAAGGTGAGCGCCATAGAGTTGGTGCATCAGATGGCAAAGGGCAAAGGATTTGGAAAGATCGTGGGACAGGGTGTGCGCAAAATGAAAGAGATTTTTGCCAAGAAGTTTGGCGCAGACCCCAAGATCATGCAGGATATAGGCATGGAGGCGAAGGGCCTCGAGTTCTCGGAATACATGACCAAGGAATCCCTGGCCCAGCAGGGAGGCTTTGGCCTGGCTGTCAAGGGTCCGCAGCATGATGAGGCATGGTTGATCTTCATGGATATGGTGCACAACTATCTGCCCACTTTTGAACAAAAAGCAGAAGCCCTTCACTGGTTCCCCATGTTCCGAACATGGTTCGGATTGTGCGGGTTGTGCAAGCTGCCATGGAATGACATTGTTCCAGAGGACAATAAGGATATGCAGGAGCCTGCAAAGGTCACGAAGCATGTAGAATGGTATGCCCGTTATTTCAGTGCGGTCACAGGCCGCAAGGCGGGCCCCGACGATCTCATCCGGATGAGTGAAGGGGTTTATAATTTTCAGCGCATTTTCAATCTGAGGATGGGGTTTGGGCGCCGTGAGCAGGACAATATCCCTTATCGTGCGGTCGGGCCGGTGACGGTGGACGAATATGAGTCACGGAAGGGAAGGTATGATAAACAGCTTGTTGAAAAGCATGGGGTGGATATCACAGGAAAGGGCACGGAGGAGAAGATAGCGATCCTGAGGAAATTAAGGGAAGAGATGTATGAGAAATTGACAGGTTCAGTATACAGGCGCCGGGGATGGACCGCGGACGGCATCCCAACCCTGGAGACCGTGAAGCGTCTCGGTATTGATTTCCCCGAAGTCGTAAAACTGCTCAAGGCAAATGGGGTCAATCAATGATCAAAGTGGGGAAGAAGGATCTCCCATGGCGGGAAGGAATGACTGTTGCGGATTTGTTGAAGGATCTGGGAGACTCTTTTCCCTATGAAGTGGTGCGCATCAACGAGAAGACCGTCTCAAAACCCAATTTTGATAAAACCCTGGTTCCAGACAACTCAGAGGTGTTTTTGATCCCCATGATTACCGGCGGATGACCAAGCGCCACCCCTCGTTCTTCCCTTATGTCGCGCCCGTCCGGTGGCGAGAAAAAATCGGCTTATGGTGGAACTTTTTGTTCCCATATGGCTTGACGGCCTTCCTTTTTTTTGATACGAGAAAGTGCCCTTCTCCAGATAGATCGGGCCATTAGAATTTCAATCATGGTATAAGCTACTGTATTTTCATCAAAAACCGGCTTGGCGGGCAAGGGTTTTCTGTTTCACCAGAAGCGGGTCTCACGCGCCGCCAAGTCAGTCAGTTGGTGATGCTTATCCTGCTTCGATGGGATAAGAGGATTTTCTACGACTGGGCGTAAAAAAGGGGTTTCCCCTTTGAGCAGGAAACGGGATTTAGTGAAGCATTAAACTAAAACATAGAAGAAAAGGAGGAGATTCAGTATGCCCTACGATGCGGTGAAAATGAAGGACTGGCAGATTTCAGAAGCTGCGGAAAAGAACATGCCCACCCCCGAAGGATGGCGGGAGAAACTGGGACTTCAAAAGGACGAAATCATTCCTTTCGGAAGACTCGCACGAATCGACTTCCTGAAGGTGATGAAACGGCTGGAGAAGAAGCCGGATGGAAAGTACATCGAAGTGACGGCCATCACGCCTACACCGTTGGGCGAAGGAAAAAGCACGACCTCAGTCGGCCTGATGGAAGGTCTCGGAAAACTCGGGCTGAGTGTTGGCGGCGCGCTCCGTCAGCCTTCCGGCGGCCCGACCATGAATATCAAGGGAACTGCAGCTGGCGGCGGAAATGCCCTGGTCATTCCCATGACCGAATTCTCCATGGGCCTCACCGGTGACATCAATGATATCATGAACGCACACAATCTCGCCATGGTCGCTCTCACTGCGAGGATGCAGCATGAGAGAAACTACAATGACGAGCAGATCCAAAGGCTCACAAGGATGAAAAGGCTCGACATCGATCCGACCCGTGTTGAAATGGGATGGATCATGGATTTCTGTGCGCAAAGTCTCAGGAATATCGTGATCGGCCTGGGTGGTAGGATGGATGGCTTCACCATGCAGTCCAAGTTCGGAATCGCCGTTTCCTCCGAGCTCATGGCGATTCTTTCGATCGTTAGGGACCTGCCTGACCTGAGGAAACGCCTGGGAGAGATTACGGTCGCTTTCAACAAGGCTGGGAAGCCGGTCACCACAGGCGACCTGGAAGTGGGTGGTGCAATGACCGCGTGGATGCGCAACACCATCAACCCGACCTTGATGAGCACAACAGAGTACCAGCCATGCTTTGTCCATGCCGGGCCTTTTGCCAACATCGCCGTGGGCCAGTCTTCCATCATCGCGGACCGTGTGGGCCTCAAGCTGTTTGATTATCATGTGACCGAGAGCGGTTTCGGTGCTGACATCGGGTTCGAGAAGTTCTGGAACGTGAAATGCCGCTACAGCGGTCTCACGCCTCATGTGTCTGTGCTGACTACCACGATCCGTGCTCTCAAGATGCACGGCGGCGGACCGAAGGTCGTGGCCGGGATCGCTCTTGATCCAGCTTACACGAAGGAAGACCTGAAGCTTCTGGAAGCGGGTGTCGCGAACATGGTGCACCATGTTAACACGATCCGAAAGTCCGGTATTAACCCTGTGGTTTGCATCAACTGCTTCCATACGGATACCAAGGCGGAGATCGCCATGGTAAGAAAATACGCTGAGGAAGCGGGTGCAAGGTGTGCGGTTTCCGAGCACTGGGCAAAGGGCGGCGAAGGCGCCATCGAGCTTGCCGAAGCCGTGAAAGAGGCTTGTCAGGAAAAACCCAAGTTCGAGTTCCTCTATCCCATGGAAATGAAACTCAGGCAGAGGGTGGAAAAGATAGCCAAAACCGTGTACGGCGCGAGCGGCGTCAACTGGACGCCCGAGGCTGAGGCCAAGGCGAAGATGCTCGAAGCCGATCCCAAGTATGACGCTTACGCGACCATGATGGTAAAGACCCACCTGAGCCTTACGCATGATCCAGCGCTGAAGGGCGTTCCCAAGGGATGGACGCTTCCAGTCCGTGACATACTCATCTATTCGGGCGCCAAGTTCCTCTGCCCATGTGCAGGAACCATCAGCCTCATGCCCGGCACCTCTTCTGACCCTGCATTCCGCCGCGTGGATGTGGATGTGAAGACGGGCAAGGTCGAGGGGTTGTTCTAGGTATTGCAAGGCAGAGTAAACGGTATGGTACGCAGGGGGTCCATGGGCCCCCTGCTTTATTCCCGACACCCCCACCTTGTCCTGTCAAGACTCTACTCTGGCTTGGTCGAACATGGAGCTAGGAGAAAGGTATCTGTTTTCGTATGCTCCTTAAGGGCTATCGAGGTTGCGTCCGAAGCTCCGGCGGACAACAGAATCCTGGAATGTGTGGTTGAGCGTGCGAAAGGAGGCCGTGAGCGAGTGTAAGGGCCGTATTGGCCGAAAGGATTCAGGCAGGAAAAATCAGCTTTACATTTTTCCACTACAAAGTTATCTTAATCTCATGAAAGTAGCGGAAAAAGACAAGGTCGTTCGTGGCGTGCTCGAAGAGGAGTACCGGCGTTGCCGCGATGTTCTGGCTGTGCTATCGGAGAAGGCCGCACGGTATCCCAAGGGGTCGCTCAACGTCCGAAAGAAAGGGTACAAAGGCAAAGAATACGCCTACCACTACCTCGTCGCGCGGGAACAGGGGCGAGTGGTCAATCGCCATATCCCTGAAGTGGAACTGCCGAGGCTGCGGCGGCAACTTGAGCAACGCGATAAGTGCCGGAAGGAAATGCAGGCTTACAGGAAGCGGATTGCCTATCTGGAGAAACTCCTCCAGATGCCCCGCAGGCGGGTAGGGCGAAAGAAATGAGGGTTCTGCGCAACGTCCGCTTTCCGCCGCCGATCGGTGGATTGCTCCGCATCCTGAGCGAGGTCGGTTTTTTCGAGCACTCACTGCTTATCGGCAGTTGGGTCATGCTGCTCTACCAGGAACTCTACGGGGCCCGTTATCTGCTACGCACGCTGGATGTCGACTTTGCCGTCCATGTCGCCCACCCGAAAAAAAAGATGCGTGCAGACCTCGAACGGCTGATAACCGATTTGGGCTTCGTCAGTTTTATGACCCACGAAGGGGTACAGAAATTTACCGCCAGAGGTTATGAGGTCGAATTCATCGCGCATCGGGTAGGCGGAAGACAGATTGGGCCCGTGGCCGTGCGGGAATGGAATATCAACGCTGTTCCCCTTCCCTTCGTCAATATTTTGACCGCTTTCTCCGAGACCGTAGAGATCGATAAGTTAACCATCCGCATTCCCATCCCCGAAGCCTACTTTATTCATAAAATGGTTGTCGCCCCCAGAAGACTGAACATCCAAAAGCGGGAGAAAGATCTCGAGCAATGTGCTGCGCTCATCTCCATACTTGATGACCAACGGCTTCGTCAGGTGGTGGAAGCTCAGCGGTTCGGCAAGGCGACCAAGCAGCGCCTAGCCCAGTCCTGCAAAACCATTGCCTTTCCACTACAAAAGATTTTTTCCTGACAAAAAGTAGTGGAAAAGTTCGAGGTACACGGGGCATCGTCAGATCCGGCGTTCAGTGGAGTGGATGTGAAGACGGGCAAGGTCGAGGGGTTGTTCTAGGTATAAGAAGGCACGGTGATGTGTGAGTTCAGCAGGGGGCCCCTTCGGGCCCCCTGATTATTTTTTGCGCCTTATCATTGAGGTGAAGCATGGGACGCACTGCGATACATCCAGGCGAACATCTCGCCGAGCAGGAAACGGGAAAGACCATCAAGGGGTTGCCAACGCTGGCGAAATCCTTGAATAAAGGGCGCGCCCATTTACATTATGAGCGCATGTAACCACTCTCCAGTGCTTGGATTGTGGGATTCCTATAGGGATCGGGGAGGAATCAATTGAAAGTGAAGCGAAGCGGCAACGATCCTTTTCAGGACTTAACATGGAGCGACCTTGAGCAGTGGGCAGGAAACAAAACCCTTTCAAGAGGAAGGAGCTATCAGCGAGATCACTGTGTGCGCGATTTGCGAAAAACTGCAGGAGGTCGCTTGATCGCGTGGGTTCAGGGAGGAAGGCGCTATGC
>JAHECH010000226.1 GCA_024641835.1 Deltaproteobacteria bacterium | reverse complement strand
CCGAAAAGCACAAGCACCGGTCGATCAGAGTTGATCATGTTCTTGGCTTCAGAATAGCTCAGTGCTTTGATGTTCCGTCTAGAGGCGTCTGTCGCCACCAGAACGGGGCTCCCCCCTTCTGCGCTGGATATCTTTCCGATGCATTCTTCGAGAGAAGGGCTTATGGAAACCAGGTTAAACGCTTCCTTCCTGTGAACATTGTATGCGGCGCCGTACCCTTCGGTCCAGTGCCTGATGATCCGCTCTGCGAGCTCCTGTTGATCCTCTACAGGCGTTATGATAAATAGCCTCCTGACACCATAGGTCTTTGCAAGCCTGGAAAGATCATGCAGATCGAAACTCGTGACCGCAGAAGCGATTCGCTCGTAATTCTTGTTATAAACAGGGTAATGAAGTAACCCCATGTAAAGCCGCATGGCTGCTCGAACATCTCCATCATGAACACAGCTTATGTTCCGGGCCTTCTCCCAACACGCGTCACGATCCAGTTTCGCTTTTTGCGGATTCCTGCTCCAGTCTTTCCAGGATCCTCTTGTCCTCCTCGCTCAACTTCGCTCTTCTTAGGAGATCCGGCCTTCTTTCAAGGGTACGTCTGAGCGATTCTGTTCTCCGCCAAACACGGATCTTCTCATGATCCCCTGACAAGAGAATTCCCGGCACCTCCTGATCCCTAAAGACTCTTGGCCGTGTATAATGGGGATATTCCAGGAGACCATCTTCAAAACTGTCTTCCAGATTGGATCTCTCTCCCCCCAGAACGCCTGGTACCAGACGAGTTACGGCGTCCGCCACCACCATGGCTGCCAGTTCTCCACCGCTCAAAACATAATCGCCGATGGACAACTCCATATCCACGCAGCCTGTTCTTACCCTCTCATCTATCCCCTCGTAACGGCCGCAAATCAGGATCAGGTGTTCCCTTTTCGACAATTCCCACGCCGTGGGCTGATCGAACCCCCTGCCCTGAGGTGTGAGAAGAATGACGAGGGTTTGATCTCTCTCCCTCTCGACGGATTCCAATGCTCGATAGATCGGGCCCGCCTTCATGACCATGCCGTCGCCGCCACCGAATGGCCGGTCATCAGTCACTTTATGAGGGCCCTTAGCAAATTCGCGGATGCTGATGAGCCGGATATCCACCAATCCCTTTTTGATCGCCCGTCCGAGAATGCTCTCTTCCAGAAAAGACGCAAACAGGTCAGGGAATAGGGTGAGAATATCAAGCCTCATTCAGATCAAGAAGTCCCTCCATTTCCGAAATGATCACCCGCTTGTCTTCTAGGTCAATCTGTTTCACAACCTCATGAATGGCGGGTATGAGGACCTCTTCCTTCCCTTCCCCCACGATGAAGATATCATTGCTGCCCGTGGTAAGAATATGTTTGATCTCGCCGATGAACTTTCCCTTGAGAGAATACACCTTCAGGCCGATCAGTTCATGCCAGAAATAGTCCCCCTCTCCCCGGAGCAGGCAATCTTTACTGACGTAAATTTCCGCTCCTCGCTGCTGTTCAGCTTTCTCTAGGGTCCTCAATCCCTCCAGCTTCAGCAGAAAAGCCTTCTTGTGAGGTTTTATGGATATGACTCGGAATTCAACAAATTCCCCGGAAACACCCTTCAGGTAAACAACCTCCACGTTCGTGAAGGTCTCCGCAGACTCAGCGTAAGAATTTATTTTCAGGAGACCGTCTATCCCGTGAGGCCGGGTCACCTTACCAATCAGAAGCAGACTTTCAGGGAAAACCTTGCCCAAGGTCACTCAATGATTTCGAGCACAGATCTCTTGTTGATCTTGGTCGAGGCTGCGCTCAATATGGTTCTCATCGCCCTTGCGGTTCGTCCTTGCTTGCCAATCACTTTACCCAGGTCTTCCTTGGCCACTTTCAATTCAATCACGGAGGTTTGTTCTCCCTCGATCTCGGTTACGGTCACCTCTTCTGGTTTGTCAACCAGCGCTTTCGCAATGTACGCAATCAACTCCTTCATCTCCATAACCCCTCCAATCTTGATTCAGCTCAGAATCCATCCTGTATCTCTCATTTTACGAACCTTTAAGAAATCCTTCCTTTCTCAAAATGGCTCTGGCCGACTCTGAAACACTAGCCCCTTTCGCTAGCCAGTGATTCACCTTCTCCTTGTGGAGCTTGACAAGGGCTGGATTCTCCTTTGGATCGTAGGTTCCTAGGATCTCAAGGAATTTTCCATCACGAGATGCCTTCGAATCAGTAGCCACAAGACGATAGTATGGTCTCTTTGTAGTCCCCTTCCTCGACAGCCGTATTGTCACAGCCATGAACGTCACCACCCCCTTTATGCTTTCAGTATGCTTCCAGTGTGCTTTTATTGAAAGATGGACGACAGATTTGAAAACCCTTTCCTGGTCATATTTTCCATCATCTTCTTTGTTTGGGCGAAATTCTTCAGCAGCCTGTTGACATCTTGCACGCTTGTTCCGCTTCCCAGGGCTACTCTCCTTCTTCTGCTTCCATTGATGATTTTGTAGTTGCGCCTCTCCTGCTTCGTCATGGAGTTGATGATCGCTTCCACCTTTACCAACTCCTTTTCATCAGGCTTCAGAGCTTTGAGTTGTTTGAGCTGGCCCATGCCGGGCAGCATGCTCAAAATCTGCTCCAGGGACCCTATCTTTTTCACCTGCTTGAGCTGGGCTTGAAAGTCCTCCAGGTCAAATTCCCTCTTCTTGAGCTTCTTGGCCAGTTTGAGAGCCTCTTTTTCATCATACTGTTCTTGAGCTTTCTCAATCAGGGAAATCACATCTCCCATGCCAAGAATTCGGGAGGCCATTCTCTCGGGGAAGAAGGGCTCAAGAGCATCGAGCTTTTCTCCCACCCCGATGAATTTGATGGGCTTGCTCGCAACAGCCCTGAGAGATAGGGCCGCACCCCCTCGCGCATCGCCCTCCATTTTTGTAAGGATAACCCCCGTGATGTCAAGGAGATCATTAAAGGTTTTAGCGACGTTCACTGCATCCTGTCCGGTCATCGCATCAGCCACGAGGAGGATTTCCGTGGGATGAATTCTCGCCTTGATCCTCACGAGCTCATCCATGAGCTCTTCATCAATGTGGAGGCGCCCAGCTGTGTCCATGATCAGGATGTCTGCCCCCACAGCTCCCGCCTTGCTTAGGGCATCTTGACAGATGTCCTCTGGTTTCAATTTCTGGTCGCTCCCGTAGACCGGAATCCCCAGTTGTGATCCCAATTTCTTCAGTTGGTCGATGGCTGCTGGCCTGTACACATCCGCAGGTACGAGAAAGGGGTTTCTCCCCTGCTGCCGAAGATGGAGTGCAAGTTTGCCAGCCGTGGTCGTTTTACCGGAGCCCTGGAGACCCACCAGCATGATGGAGAAAGGCGTTCTCCCCGTGAGATTGAGTTGCTGCCTCGCTCCTCCCATCAACAGGGTGAGCTCTCCATACACAATCTTGACAAACTGCTGGCCAGGGGTCAGACTCCCCAGAACCTCCTGGCCCATCGCCTTTTGGCGGATATCTTCGATGAACTTCTTGACAACCTTGTAATTGACATCGGCCTCAAGCAAGGCGAGCCTCACTTCCTGAAGAGCCTCCTGGACGTTGTTCTCCGTTAACTTGCCGTGGCCCTTTAGTTTCTTCAGAGTGAGACTGATTTTTTCCGACAGGCTCTCAAACATGGCTCATGAACCTTGTTATCCATACCCTAACCGTCTAACATAACGTTATAGTTCAAAATCTGTCAAGCAAAATGACTTCTTATCTTTGAAAAGGGGTAGATTGACTGAATATTTTTAATTTTACCACATTTCTCAAATCCTTTCTAAAGTCTTTTTTTGCGCCCTTCAACAGGGCCCTCACCTACTTTCACGTTGCTAATCATTCAGGGAATTCCTAATATCATTTCTCCGAAATGTCATGGGCATCCAAAATAATGCCGTTTGCGAAGTCCGCATTCCGAATTGCCTCACGCCCCGGTCCAGGGACGGAGATTTCGTTGGAGTATTGGAGTGTTGGAGAATGAGTATGATGAATCGCGCCTCTGACCATGATGACTGCCTGATACGGCCTAAAAAGACACGGAAAGACCCTCATGTCGGACCGGACGCTCTACTCATCCTTACCCCGGATGATTTTGACCACCTCATGAAGCTACACCATGAGAGAGAAGTGGCCTGTTATGACATGGGCTTTTTTAAGACCTGTCAGGTGAGAGGCAATGCGGGAGAAGCTCTCACCATGTGCGGCCCGTTTATTGGCGCACCCCAGGCGGTTATGGGAATGGAGAAGTTGATCGCCCTTGGTGCGAAAGATCTCTGGGTATTGGGATGGTGCGGCTCCCTTCAACCGGAGCTACGGGTCGGTCACTTGGTGATTCCTACGAGCGCCATATCTGAAGAAGGCACATCCCATCACTATCCAGTCCGTGAAAGCAAGCCTCATACGAATCAGGAACTCAACCAGATCCTTACGGCAACCTTGCAGGACAGGGGCCAATTGTATAGCATGGGCGAAGTGTGGACCACGGACGCCCCTTATCGGGAGACCCGCACCAAAGTGAAGACTTACCAAGAGCAGAATGTTCTGGCTGTGGAAATGGAAATGTCCGCACTGATGACTGTTGCCCTCTATCGCTCCGTGAGGCTTGCGGCTCTGCTCGTGGTCTCTGATGAGCTCTTTGACCTCAAGTGGCATGCGGGCTTCAGAGATCCGGGGTTCAAGGCAAAGCGCCACTTGGCAGCACAAGTGCTCCTCAGCCTTCTTAAATCGCATGGGTAAGCTCGACCCGTTAAGAGCCCCTCGGTCTCCCACGGGGCTGCAAGGAAGATCCTGATGAGTTTTGGCATATGAGAGGCAAGGGCAAACAGGCTGAAGGGACTTGGGCAACAACATCTAAGGAAGTAGCTGAGGGAGGGGTACAGCGCCACTTGCCTATGCTTAACTTGCCGAAAGCATTCACGGATCAGGATATCATCAGTTTTGACCTCAGGGCAAAGAAAGTTGCCTGCAATGATGCAACGCTGTACACCGTAGAACCGAGAATCGCAGGCTTGGCTGTTGAGATGATCTATGAGAAAGGGAACCTGATTAGGGCGTTCTCAGAGGGTGCTCACTCCGGATATGGCGTGGTCACCAACCATATCAGAACTGTTCTCACGGTTCCCTTGACGCTGATTCAGATGGAGGAGCATAGGCCGGTCCCTGAGCTTGTGTCGGTTTGGGGTATTGTTTATATCGAAAAGCAAGCTTTCGCAGACCTGAACCAACAGAGGGAGGCCAAAGGCCTGCCTTCGTTCGTTCACCCGTATGATGCAGTGCAGGACTCCTTGCGGCAGGCCAACCCCAGGGTGGCGGCCAAAAGGCCCCTCAATCTCTTTTGCCATGGTGCGGAGCTGAGCGGCTACCCCCAAAAACTTAGCCACTATGATCTCGTGTTGGCCCTTCAGCAGTGGGGCCTCAGGGTCAATAGACCTCATATCAGGCCGTGTAAGGGGGTCACAGAGGTAATTCGCCACTGTCATTATCTTAAAGCGCATGAAGAAGATTTCCCGTATGAGCTCGATGGCGCGATCATTACCCTAAATGCCTTTTCCCTCCAGGCGAAAATGGGAGAGGAGGGGTTGGGAATAGCTGAAACGGCGATGGTGTACCTCTTCAGGCCCGCCTAGCCATGCAGAAGAAGAGTGAGTATTTCTGCTGGCATTTCGGAAGCAGCCCCCCGAGTCAGTTAGCTGGGATGGCTTTCAGCAGCCTGCTTGGAGCGGGAAAGAGGATAGACTTAGAAATAGGGAAAGCTCAATGGAGAACAATATCAGGGTACGCCTGATTATTGAGGGCAGGGTTCAAGGGGTCTGGTTCAGGGAGTCAACGCGGAGAGAAGCATCCCGTCTGGGCGTTGTTGGTTGGGTCAAGAACAGGCCTGACGGCAAAGTGGAGGTCCTTGCTGAAGGCCCCGAGGAGGCGGTCAGAAACTTGGTTACCTGGTGCCACCATGGCCCGTCCACCGCCAGGGTTAACCGAGTTCGTGAAACAGAAGAGGCCTGGAGAGGAGAGTTCGCCTCTTTTGATATTGTTTATTCCAACGGAATCTGGTAGAAGGTTAGTATTCCGGCTCAGGGGGTTTTTTTGGCAAGGAGAGTTGGCCTGAGCCGTCATCTTTTTATAATCCAACAGCAAAAAGAAACCATTCAATGAACAGCCGTGTTTACAAGGTGTTCCTCGCTCTCCTTTTCCTCGTGCTATTTCTGGAGGCGGGTTGCGGCACAACCAAGAAGCTCTATCGATCCTTTACACCGGATAAATCGCAGCTCAAAAAAACGGTCTTCCTCCTGCCCGTTGTTGATCAGGCTGAGCTGGGAGCAGAGAAGGTTGAGAGCATTACTTCCAGACTGGTCGCCGCCCTCACGAAAAATGGGAACGTGGTCACTGCTGCAACCCCGAATCCTGGGGTTTCAACAGAAAAAACGAAATCACCAAGCTACGGGATTGTCGTTGACCCGGCTCAGGCAAAAAAAGCGGCCCAGATGGGCATGAACGTCCTGCTGACAGCGGTGATCAGCCCCATTGACTTCTCTTCAAGGAGAGCGGGAATCTGGCCGTTCCGAAAAGTGAGGCATGAAGGTGAGATATCCATGGTGGTGAATGCCTTTGATTTGGTCACCGGAACGCTATTCTTGAGCCATCTCGAGAGCAAGAAGCTCAGGGCGGAAGTCGACATCTTTGACGAAGAGGAAGAAGGCACACCAGCGAAACCGGAAATCGATTCAAAGGCCTTGGAAAAAGCTCTGGCCCAGATAGTGGACACCCAGGCGTCCCTAGTTTCAGATGCCTTGAGGGAACAGCCTTGGTCTGGAAAGATCCTGTCTGCAAGGGGAGACAAGATTACCATTAGCGCCGGAAGAGATGTTGGAGTGACTGAAGGCCAGGTCTTTGAAGTTTATGGCCAGGGCGAACCGATCCGCTCTGCAGACGGCAGTTTCATAGCCCC
>JAHECH010000225.1 GCA_024641835.1 Deltaproteobacteria bacterium | reverse complement strand
GGTGGCGCCCCTGAACGCGCGCTTACCATCAGGCCATCATTTACCGGCACATCCCTGGCGGCGTCCCAGAAGCGGATGCCCAGGGGAGTGAAAATGGTCACGCGCTCCGGAGGGGTGAGCAAATCGAATATCGGTTCGATCATGGTCAAATGGTTGTCCCCTTGCCTTGGTTTCCCACTTATCCGGCCACCGGTTTATGATGGTTGAAGACGCGTGTCTGAACCGGCTCCCCTGCGTCGACCCATTGCGAGGATTCGATTCTCACGACCCGGGCAATATATGGAACGGAGATTTGATAAGCATGGTTCACGATCACTTCCCAGATACGAAACAAAGTCTCGGTATCCAGTTCGCCCAGCACGATTTCTACAGTCTCATCAGGGTGGAAAGCCCCCGCGACCCTCTGATTCAAAAGACCGGGTGGTAAGCTGGGTGTATCCTCCAGGATGCGCATCATCCAACCGGCAAGGGTATGCTGCAAGGAAGCATCCTGCGCCCAGGCCGTGAGCAAGTAATGCAAGTCAAGGGGTATTTGGCTCCTGGTACGCTCACCGTGCGGGCCCGGGCGTCCGCCAGGGCTTCGATGAATACCATTGGCATAAATCCGGTACAGAAACGCAGACACGCCCGCTTGCATTGGCTGGGCGAAGTCTTTGGCCACATAGACTTTGAACTGAAGCTGCTCCCCGCCAAAGTCGTCAGGCCGATAATGACTTTCCAGTAGATTGACGATTGCTTCGGAAACAGCGGCGACCCCTCGGTAATCGGCCATCAGTCATTCCTGTATATTCGATGATGAGAAGCCCTTCTCTCACCTACTCCATATCGATGATCCCATAGGTCTCTTCGTGCTTGGCGATGCTCTCTCGCAGGGTTTCCATGAATGCCTTCGCATAGCCCGGGGCGGCTACAATTTTGGTGTGGATCAATACATCCTTCGATTCCGCTAGGGACTGGCCAAAATCGAAAAAAAACTCGAAGCCGTTATGGCCGACTTTGAAGTAATTCGCGTACCGCCTGTTGATTCTGGTGCCGGCTGGACCCCGCTTTTTCTTCTCTTTCATCGATGATAAGGCCTCATCATGCGGGCACTCTGCTCCTGTGGAAGATATAAACCGCTCGTTCAGGATCGAATAGCAAGATGAGTGCCAATCCTGATATGGCACGGACAAAAGTCGCTATGCTGCTGATTCCCCATCTGGATTCCGCAATACGACCACTCCTGAGCCCAAAGATTCCATTCCTCGGGTTGAGACAGTGGGTTACTCAACAAGATCCGAAGAAAAACGGCAACCGGAATCTGGGCAGACTCATTGGCGAAGCTTTTTGGTGAGTGACATCTTCTAGTTATGGGTGAGCCTTATTGATGAAGGCAGCCGATTGGTCAGTGTAACACCAAAACGTTACACCACGTCGTGACACGTTACACCTTCGGATTTGAATCTTAGCCTGTGAATTCTTCGCAGGGTGGCGAGAGGTGTTCGAAGCCGACAAAGACGTTTAGGTGCGGCCAAGAGCCTGCATTCGGTGAATGAGATCAGCCATCATCTTGGCGGATGTCTGTGCTCGACGATATTGTACCTGTTTATTTTCCGGTAGAGCGTCATCCGTGACCAGTGAAGCTTCCGGGCGGCTTCGGCTTTGTTCCATTTCGTTTCAAGCAGTGCGGACAAGACATGTTTTCTTTCATTCCCAGGAATGTTTTCTGTTTCCTTCAGTTTTTGCTGAAAAAGCTTGGGCAGGTCTGCAAATGCGATCTCCTTCTGAGGCAGATTGATGAATGTCGCTTCCAGAAAGTTCATGAGCTCTCGCACATTGCCGGGCCAATCGTAGCGCATCAACAGATTCATTGCTTCATCAGTCAGGCCTTGGACATTTCGTCGATACTTGCGATTCAACTTTCCTATTCCATGAGTGATCAGGCATCGAATATCGTCTTTTCTCTCACGCAACGGCGGAAGATGAATTCTTGCGACATTCAGTCTGTAATAGAGATCGTCCCTGAATTTAGCTTCCGAAACCATTGCTTCAGGATCCTTGTTCGTCGCTGCGGTGATCCTCACATCCAGCGGAATAACCTTTCTGCCACCCAGACGAAATATCTCTTTGCTCTCAATGGTCCTTAGAAGTTTCGCTTGGGCGAAGGAGGTCATATCACAGATTTCATCCAGAAAAACCGTCCCGCCGTTTGCCACTTCAAATTTACCTAGGTGGGCATTGAAGGCACCTGTGAATGCACCCCGCTCATAACCAAACAGTTCGCTTTCGACGAGGTTCTCCGGCAGAGCAGCGCAGTTGATGCAGACAAAAGGCTCTTTCTTCCTGGCACTTTGCTCATGGATCATCGCTGCGGCCAGTTCTTTTCCCGTGCCGGTCTCTCCCGTGATAAGCACAGTGCTGTCCGATGCAGCAACTTTCGCGAGAAAGCTGGAAATCTCTCCCATAGCCTTGCTGTTACCAATCATTTCAGTCTTGGCCGGAAAATTTGAAATGTCCCTTCCATCCATAGATAAATGCTTGCGGATACAAGTCAGCAGCTCCTCCGAAGAGAACGGCATTTTCAGGTAGTCATTCACCCCAGCACGGAGTGAAGCAATGGCGAGTGCTTCTGAACTGTGCATAGCGATCAAGACGACGGGCATGTTTCTCTGGTGCTTATGAATTTCATCCACGACTCCCAGGTCGTCTGTCGCATTCCTGCTGCAAGCCCCTATGATGACAAGGGCCGGTTTTCTCGCGTGGCAGAATTTCAGGGCGGAAGCGTCCTCAGTTGCTTGAGTGATCGCAAATCCACCGTTTGCCAGTTCCATTCCAAGAATCTGAGACAGAGACTCATCCCGGCTAACAATCAAGATCTGTGGTTCTTTCATGGGACACCTCTTCACGTCGATTGGCATCAGAGTTTAAGTGTCCTGGGGTTTTGTTAAGTCTCCAGCAGGCAGATTACGGATGCTCCCAACAGGACAGCCCTCAGCCAGGGGCTTTATGGGGGCGTTTTGATGATTGACGACATCAGGCACCTCCTGCATGGAGGTTAAGAACAAAGGAAACGTGAGCAGTTGAAAGGCTCTCTAAACCAAAAGGAGCTTTTCGTCTACAACTCCGAAACGCTGAATTAACTCGGGAATGGTTAACTTCGATTTTTCCTCTCCCGAAACATCGAGGATGATCTCCCCTTCATGCATCATCACCAGGCGGTTCCCATATCGTATCGCCTGTTCCATATTGTGAGTGACCATAAGGGTGGTGAGTCCATTTCGTTTGATCACTCTTTCTGTCAAATCCATCACCACCGTGGCGGTCTTTGGATCCAGAGAGGCCGTATGTTCATCCAATAAAAGAAGTTTGGGAAGAGCAAGGGTGGCCATCAAAATGGCCAGCGATTGCCTCTGCCCGCCGGAGAGAAGGCCAACCCGATCGATCAGGCGGCCTTCCAACCCTAAACCGAGAGTCTGAAGAACAGGTTGATAGATGCTGCGATGGTTTTTTGCGACCCCCTTCCGCAATCCCCTCCGCTTTCCCCGCATAAGGGCCATAGAAAGGTTTTCCTCAATGGTCATTTCTGATGCTGTTCCCATCAAGGGGTTTTGAAATACCCTTCCGATAAGCCTTCCTCTTTTGAACTCAGGAAGGTGTGTCACGTCAAGACCATCGATCACTACATTTCCGTCATCCACAAGAACGCTTCCAGTAATGACATTGAGAAGCGTTGTCTTCCCTGCCCCGTTACTTCCGATGATCGTGATGAATTCTCCCTTTTCCACCTTCAGGTTGAGGTGCTGAAGGGCTACCTTCTCATCGATACCCCCTCGATTAAAGATCTTGGCCACTCCTTCAAGCTCAAGCATCTCTCTTACCCCAAAGACCTTCCTTTGACTAATGCCCTCCTCTTTGCCTCTTTAAGAACCTTGCTGACTCCATAGCGATCACGAAGGGCAGGAGCACACAGGGCTACCGCTACCATCAATCCTGTCGCGAGTTTGAGGTCCGTCGGAGCCAACCCAAGTCGAAGCCCTAGAGAGATCACAAAATAATAGACGACCGTTCCAAGCACCATCGCTGTGCTGAGCCACCACATATTCTTGGGGCGGATCAGCGTCTCTCCAATGATCATGGCTGCCAATCCAGTGACCATCACTCCAACGCCCATGCTAATATCAGCAAAACCCTGGTCCTGGGTGACCAGTGAACCCGATAAGGCGATCAAGGCATTGCCCATTCCTAAACCCAGAATATTGGTTGAATCCGTATCCACACCCAAGCTCTTGATCATCTGTTCATTGTCTCCGGTTGCCCTAAGAGCCAAGCCCAACTCTGTCGATAAGAAATGGTCCACCAACCATTTACTTAGAAGAATAACCAGAAAGAAAAAAAGGATGGAAGGGATACTCGAGTTTGGAATGATGTTTTCGATGTGCGTTAAGATCGTACGATAATAGAGCAATGGAATATTCGATCGGCCCATGATCCGGAGGTTTATCGTAAAGAGGATGGTCATCACGAGAAGCCCGGAGAGGAGTTTGCTGATCTTGAATTTCGTGTTCAGGATCCCGGTTAGAACCCCAGCCCCGAACCCTGCCAGCACGGATACGCCTACCCCGAAAATGGGCTCGACACCCCTGGCAATCATGCTGGCAGTGACGGCTCCGCCCAAAGGAAAACTTCCTTCGATGGTGAGGTCTGGGAAGCGGATGATCCGGAAAGAGAGCATGACCCCGAGGGTGACCAGCCCATACTCGAATCCCTGAAGAAGAGCTACTGTCAGGATGTTGAGCATAATGGAGACGATGAATTTACGTTTTCAAAAAATCTTCTTCGCTTTTTTTGCGACGTCTTCCGGGAATTTTATTCCAATCTCATCAGCGGTTTTCTGATTGAGATAGATATCAAAATCTTTGGCATAAGCGATTGGTATTTCTGAAGGCTTGGTTCCCCTGAAGATTCGAACGGCCTGCTCTCCGGCGATCTTACCTAACTCATAATAGCTGGTTCCCATCGTAGCCAAACCGCCTCTTTCCACACTTGGAACCCCGGGGACCAGCACAGGGATTCTATTCTTATTGCCCACCTTGATGACTGACTCTAAAGCTGAGATCACGGTATTATCCTGTATGGCATAGATCCCGTCCACCCTCCCCACTAAGGTCTGGGTGGCTGCGAAGACTTCACCGCTGTTGGTCACAGTAGCCTCGACCAGGTCGAGTTTCAGTTCTTTAGCAACTTCTCGGGTAATTTCCACCAAAACCCTTGAATTGTCTTCTCCAGCATTGTAGATGATCCCCAACTTTTTTACGCTGGGGACAATTTTCAGTAAGAGCGCAATCTGGGATTTTACAGGAATGAAGTCGCTTACGCCGGTGATGTTGTTCCCTGAAGACGCAAGTCCTTTCACTAAACCCGCCTTAACAGGATCGGTCACAGCATTAAAAATGATGGGGATGCTGCTGGTCTCCTTGGCCGCCGCCTGAGAAGCGGGTGTAGCAATGGTGTAAATGAGGTCTTTGTTGTCCATGACAAATTTTTTTGCGATCGTCCGGGCAACGCTCATGTCCCTCTGTGCATTTTGGAGATCCAACCTGATCTTTTCTCCATCTTTGAACCCGGCCTTAGCCAGAGAGTCGACGAATCCGTCTCTCGCAGAATCTAAAGCGGGATGAGAAGCAAACTGAAGAACTCCGACGTGGATCACTTTCTCCTGACCAGAGGCCATTCCAAACGAAAAGAGACCTGCCGTGAAAAGAGCACCGAAAAAGACTATCCATTTTTTCATCGTTTTCCCTCCCTTGTGGCATTCTAATCTTGTTGGGTGATCAACTTTGACGAGGGCATACTATTTTGCAGGAGTAACGTTTGTCAACAGGCGCGATTTCCCCAAATCCACCGCCTAATTCCCGGACTCTTCGCGGGACGCGGGTTTCGAGCAATTCCTGATCACCAGCAAGGCGTCAGATGCAAGGCGCCGAGGAGCGACGAGTGAGGCGTATGCTGCAATACGCCGCAAGGAGGAGCGAACGAAGGCAACGTCGCAGATGATGTCTTGATGGTGGATCAGGGTTTCCAAAAGGATTGGCAGGAAACCCTTCCCAGACCCCGTTCTGTGATTGAAGGACATCCTCACTCGTCGGCGGGTTTTGTTAGACGTGGGCTGCGAGCCAGGTTTCCACATCTTTGAGCACACGGGCGCGCTCTGGTTCGTTGAAGACCTCGTGATACAGTCCTTCGTAGACTTTAATCGTCTTATCTTTGGAACTGGCCTTGTCATACAGCATCTGCGCACCGGCAGGATCGACAAGCTTGTCTCGAGCGCCTTGTACGACAATAAATGGCACAGTAATCTTGTCTGCCTCTGCTGTGACGCGCAGCATGGCTTTCAGTAATTCCGCTGCCAATCGTGCGGGAGTCTTACCGTGGAAAACCAGCGGATCATTGACATAAGCTCTCACCACCTCCGGGTCACGCGAGATGCCGTTGGCATCCAGCGCCAGCACTCCCGCCTTTGGTGCAAGTACCGAGAGGATCTTGCCTATGGAGATGGTCGCCCGTGAGATGCTATCGCTGACTTTGATGCCCGGTGCGGAGATGACGGCGCCTTTGAAATCGGCTGGATGGTCGAGCAGGTAGCACGATGCAATCAAGCCGCCCATGCTGTGGCCGAGCAGGAAGATGGGCTTGCCCGCCTGCCAGCCTTTGACCATGCTGTAGTAAATCGTGAGCGTGTCGGTGTAATCCTCGAAGCGTTCGACGAATTCGCGTTTGCCCTCAGACTTGCCATGGCCGATATGGTCAAACCCGTAGACGGCATAGCCGAGCTGGACAAACTGGTTGACCACATTCATGTAGCGGCCGCAATGCTCGCCGAGCCCGTGGACGAGGAGCAGCACGGCCTTTATCTTCCCTTCGGGAAGCCAGGCTTGATAGTAGATGCTGGTGTTGCGCACGCCCTTGAAATTGCCTTCGGTATGATCCATAGGGTCTCCT
>JAHECH010000224.1 GCA_024641835.1 Deltaproteobacteria bacterium | reverse complement strand
TGGGAGTCTCTTTCAAAATGAGGAAACGAAGAGAGACCGGGAAAGACTCCGCAAGGTGAGGGCAGCGAAGGCGGGCGGCGCGGCCGCATCAGTCATTTCCATGTTTGGCTTTACGTGGCTATTCCCGGGAAGCCCTCCGCCCGCCTCACCCCGCCCCTGCGGGGCCTCACCCATCACCTAAAGTTGATCACCGGGCAGCGATTTCTTCGTTTCTCTATTTTGAAAGAGACCCCCATGACCCCTGAGATATCAGCAATACCCCATACGTAACCGTATTTACGAAACCGTGTGCTAAATGTTAACTTCTCCCCTGCCCCGGATGGGCGAGGCGTTCTGATGGGAGGGGGAAGCAAAGCATAGGGTTTTCCTGATCTGCGAGAAGCAACCCCAAGAAGAACATGATAAAGCAGGAGATCAAAGAGGCGAGAGCTCTCTATTCGATGTTCGGAGACTCCCTCAAGGGAGAAAGAGAGTTCGCCGAAGGCATGCAAAAATATGAGGGGGCTATCTCGGAAACCTATGCCCAGATGGCCGGAAGAGGAATTACACAAGCCTGCTCCATTTGTTCGAGCAAACAGGCGGGATGTTGCGTAAACTATCTCTGCCCGAACCTCGCAGCCTCCATGGGCGAAGATGAGAAGAGGAAGCTTCTCTCCATATCAGGAAAGGAACTGCTTTGCGGCTGGGATTTGGAGAAATCACTCCGCAGTTGGTTAGCTTCCCGAGTCATAGAACAGGTAAACATGTCAGCATAGCCGGAGCGCTCCTATGAAAAAAGAAGCAGACCCACGGATGCACTCAGCAGAACATATTCTCAACCAGGCCATGGTCAGGATTTTCGGCTGTGGCCGGTGTTTCAGTTCCCACATTGAAAAAAAGAAGTCTAAGTGCGATTATCATTTTGGCCGGCCCCTGACGGACAGGGAAATCACCCAGGTTGAAGCTCAGGTGAATGAAGTGATCCACGCGGATATGAAGGTGACCGAGGAGTTCATGACCCGAGACGCTGCCGAAAAGCGCTTTAACCTCGACCGGTTGCCGGAGGGCGCAGGCGACCATGTTCGCATTATCAGGATTGGAGATTATGATGCCTGCCCATGCATCGGCCCTCATGTGAAGTCGACCAAAGAAATTGGAGGTTTTCGCATCATCTCCGTGAGCTTTGAGGGTGATGTGTTAAGAGTAAGGTTTAAACTTGTCGACGCAACGGAATGATCCCGCGGCCAACCCTCTGAAAAAGGAGGATTGTTATGTACGATTTTCTTCTTTCCGAGCAAGAGAGGGCTCTTAAAGCAGAGGCAAGACGATTCGCGAAGGAGGATGTGCCCAGTTCCCTGATCCGGAGCATGGATGCAGATCAGGTTCGATATCCCAGGGAATTCATCGAAAAAGCAGCCTCCCGTAACCTCCTCGGCCTGAGATTTCCTGAACAGTATGGTGGCAGGGGCTTTCATTGGACGGGCGAGGTGGCAGCCCTTGAAGAGATAGGGGTTTTGGGATCAGGCCTCTCCTGCCTTTATTCTCTCGTGAGCATCATAGGTGAAGCAATCCACGTATTCGGCACAGAAGAACAGAAAGAGAAGTACCTCAAGCCCACCCTTCAGGGAAAACTCTGCTGTGCTGAGGCCCTCACAGAGCCGAGAGGCGGGTCTGATTTCTTCGGTGCGACAACCACCGCTCTCAAACAAGGCAATCACTACATTTTGAGCGGCCAGAAACGTTTTGTGGTTGGAGCAGAAGGGGCCGATTATTTTCTTGTTTACGCAAAGACTTCGCCGGATGCAGCCCCCCAGAAATCCATTTCCGCCTTCCTTGTTGACCGCGAGGCAGGCGTAGAAATCAAACATGTATACGGTCTGCTCGGCTCGCGGGGAGGAGGAACCGGCAGGATTACCTTCAGGGATGCCAGAGTTCCTGCCCGGAATCTTGTTGGCCCCGAACATGGAGGAGCCCTCGTTTTCAACAGAATGATGATTCCCGAGAGGCTCACCACAGCTGCAGGCGCCCTTGGAATGGCGAGATGCTCGCTTGAGGTGGCGGCCAGGTACAGCAACCGGAGAAAGGCTTTTGGCGATCTCATCCGGCGATTTCAGGCGGTGAGCTTCAAAATTGCTGACTCTCTGGCGCGCCTCGATGCAGCGAGGAGCCTCGTCTATGTCACGGCGCGCCACGTAGACCATGGTCTGGATTCGAGGAGAATGGTCTCAGAAGCAAAAAAGACGTCCACAGAGATGCTCTGGTCCGTGGTCAATGACTGCATGCAGGTCATGGGAGGTATCGGATACACCAGCGTCTACCCCATCGAACGGTTCCTCAGAGATGCCCGGCTTCAGATGATCTGGACAGGCACCAACGAAGTAATGAACCTTCTCATCCAGCACGAATATTACAAACAACTTCTTGAGAAAAAAGAAGAGACGAGAAATGTGGAACTGGATGCTATGGACGAAGCGGGTGATGAAGAAAAGGTTTATGAGTAAATGCTCCTCTGGACTTATCAGCTCGTGTTTTTTGGATCACCGCTTCTCCTTGCTGCGCTTGCCCACGGGTTCTGTATCAGATATGAATGGTTCCCCTACCTCAAGAGACCCCTTGATTTTGGACTCTATTTTCGAGGAAAGAGGGTTTTGGGGGATAACAAGACCTGGAGAGGCCTCCTGATCCAGGTGATTTTTTGCACTCTGGGGGCAACGATTCAGGGATGGCTTCAGGAGCAGGGGGTTGTTCCTCCATGGCTCGCTTTTTTTGATTACACCAAACATGGCCCGGCTGTCGGCTTTTTTCTGGGTTTGGGCATGACCATTGGTGAATTGCCCAACAGTTTCCTGAAACGCCAGCTCGATATTCCACCCGGTCAGAGAAGTGGCGGTGGGTGGGGGGTCCTTTTCTTTTTTCTGGATCAAGTTGATTTAACCCTGGGGATCTGGCTTTTCTTCTTCTTTATTGTAAGGCCCCCCGCACTCCTGGTATTATGGTCTCTGGTCCTAACCGTAGCGCTACACCTGGCAGTTTCCAGCGTCGGCTACGTTCTTAGGATGCGGAAAAGCATTTCCTGACATCGACCTTTTTCTTTTGATATCTGAAGGAATGTGAGCAGATAGAAAGGAGGGTGAGAGCATGAGGGTGCAAGTGAGAAGTATCCTTTGTACAACTGATTTTTCAGACTTTTCGAATCACGCTGTGCCTTATGGCATTGCTCTGGCAAAGGAGTTTAATGCAAAACTTTACCTCTGCCATGTGATCGATCTCTCTTCTGCGGCCATCTACGGCGAAGCTGTCTTCGCCCTGGAGGACCAGCAGAACCGTATGATCAAGTTTGCCCTTGAAGAGCTCAGGAAGCTGATCGGTGAGCAGTCGGTCACATGGGAGCCTGTAGTCACCGTCGGTAACCCGGCTGTTGAAGTCGCGCGCCTCGCGGAAGAAAAGGGGGTCGATCTGGCCATTGCAGCCAGCCATGGGCGGTCTGGTCTGAAACGGGTCATCCTCGGTTCTGTAACAGAGCGTATCATGCGAACCCTTCCCTGCCCCCTGCTTGTTGTGCGCAGCCCCGAGCACGGCTTTGTCACGCCGGCACATCAGGAGATCAGACTCAAGCAGATTCTTGTGGGCTATGACTTCTCCCCGGATTCAGATCTCGCCTTGCAATACGGGCTCAGCCTGGCTCAAGAATTCCAGGCAGTCCTCCATCTCGTCCATGTAGTGGAGCCCAACGTGTACGAAGACTTGGTGAAGCCCTCATCCGTCCCGACAGACAAGTTCCAACAAGACCTGCGGCGCCGGCTAAGAGAGAGACTCGTAAACATGGTTCCTGAAGAAGCACGTGCGTGGTGCACCCCTGTTCCAACGCTTTTGGCCGGTGCCCCTCATGAGGAATTGACGAAATACGCGGTTGTCAACGATATCGACCTGATCATTCTGGGTGTCCGGGGACATGGTTTGGTTGAAACCATTCTGGTAGGATCAACCACGGATCGGGTCATACGTCGCGCTCCTTGCCCTGTCCTCTCCGTACAACCGCGAGCAAAAACCTGATAGGGTGCCCCCCGGGACAACCCTGTAGATCCGTCAATAAGCTGCTCCCCCTGAACTCCTGATTCGCCCTCAGGTGAAGCAGCTTGCCACTCATCCCGGAATCAAAATTGTCGATCCCGTCGTCTTTCTTGCCTCTACATCGCGATGGGCTCGAGCAGCCTCAGCAAGCGGATACGTCTGATTGATCTCAATCTTGACCGCCCCGCTTGTTACCACTTTGAACAGATCGCGGGCATGAGCGAGAAGGTCCTTCCTTTTCTCTGTGTAGTTCATGAGCGTCGGGCGCGTAAGGAACAAAGAGCCCTTAGCGGATAAAATGCTCAAGTCAAAGGGCGGCACAAAGCCGGATGACTGGCCGAAAGAGACCATCATGCCCATGGGTTTTAGACAGTCCAGGGACTTCATAAAGGTCGCCTGCCCAACGGAATCATAGACCACATCAACTCCTTCTCCTCCTGTTATCTGCTTAACCCTGGCAGGGAAATCCTCCTCTCTATAAAGGATGGCATAATCGCATCCGTGGGCTTTGGCAAGCTCAGCCTTGTCCTTCGTTCCTACGGTTCCGATCACGGTGGCTCCACGATACTTGGCCCACTGGCATACAATAAGCCCAACACCTCCTGCTGCCGCATGCATCAGTATGGTATCTCCCTTTCTGACCCGGTAGCAGCCGTAAAGCAGATAACGCGCCGTCATTCCCCGGAGCATCATCCCTGCTGCCTGCAGCGTGGCAATTTTCTCAGGAAGCTTTACGAGCCGATGCGCTGGGATGACACGAACTTCTGCATAGGCGCCTGGCGGCAATCCCGCATAGGCGACCCGATCTCCGACCTTCACCTCTTTAACGCCCTCCCCTACTGCTTCCACGATCCCCGCCCCCTCCATTCCAGGTATGGCTGGCAACTGAGGCAAAGGGTAGAGCCCCTTGCGGTGGTATACGTCGATGAAATTAAGTCCGACCGCTTCATGCCGGATTCGTGCTTCCCCCGGCCCCGGCTGGCCTGGGTCATACTCTTCCCACACCAGAACTTCCGGGCTCCCCGTTTGATACATCCGGACCGCCTTTGCCATATCTCTCCTCCTCGCGGTTCCTGCATCGTTCGATCCGACGGAACGATGCGCTTTTGAGCAGTATGTGTCAATTTGCCTTCCAAGTCAACAACACTGTCGGAAGCCTTCCCCTTTTTCTTTCTGGCATAGTGAACACCATGCGCTATTCTGAAAGAGAGCGAGCGTCACCGGGTCAACCGAGATTTGAAAAGCAGAGAAGACCATGCGATATATCATTACGCATAATGAAGCATAAGTAGTATCCATAGAGTGGAGACGATTTTGGATTGAGTCCGTTTACTACCTTTGGCATGCTTATTTAGTTGACAAAAATTCAAAACAAATGGTATGTCTCGACACCATGCAGATGTGGTTTTGCCCGTCTGAACCGCATTCCAGTCATCCTTCTCCTGTTGTTGAGGATAAAGTCCGGGCCTTCCTTGATTCTTCCTGGATGGGAAGGAGGAGACGTTGTTCCCCCGACTCGACTACCTAGCTGAGCCTAGGTATTTCTACCTAGTCAAAAATGAGTAGTTCCTGTCATTGACATCCCTGTGAGGGGTGTCATAAAAAAGCTGCTATTCTTATGCTTTCGAGCGAGCATGAGGCGAGAGCTTTGCCATGGAAAAACACACCACGCTCTACAGCGTGTTGCCGTTGCTAGCCTTTGAGAATCAAAGACCAATGAACATGTAGTCATACGCTTTTCAGCACATCCATTCATGAGGGTTGGTTGAATGCGTACTTTGCTTCTCTGCCTCCTGCTCTCATTGAGTCAGTGCCCTGGAGTCGGCCTTGCAGGATCTCCACCTGCTTCCGGCATTCCAATTCCATCCCAAACAAGTGAAAAAAGCTCCATCCCTTCGATCTCCACCGAAAGCACCGAATTTTATATCTCCTCCGAGTCTGTCCTCTCCATGGTCAAGAAAAAGCAGGACCTGATGCTCGTCGATGTTCGCGACAGGAATCTATTTGAGAGCCTTAGAATACCTGGATCAATCCATGTTCCCCTTTACGCGGTCAAAACCAAACCATTCCTCAAAAACAGGTTCCTGGTTCTGGTTCATGAGGGGTATCCGGATGTGACGGTGGAGCAGGCCTGCAAAGCCCTCAGGCTATCCGGTTTCAAGAGAGTCTGGATTCTGAGAGGGGGACTGGTGTCGTGGGCACTGAACAAAGGCCCAATCCAAGGCGATCCATCAGCCCGGACGGAACTCGACAAAGTTCCACCGCAGGCTTTTTTCCCGAAAAGAGACTCCAAAGAGTGGCTTGTGGTTGACCTTTCACATAATCATAAAACTACGTTTAAGTGGAAATGCTGAGGAGAGAACTATGTCCCCCGTAACACACGCGACGAAAAATCTCCTTTGCCTTTTTGTGCTTTTATGCTTCCTCGGCCTCGGTGCCAGTCGAGCCTTCGGAGATCCGGGGAGTCCTTTCATCTTCTCTGTAATGAAGGGTGAAACCGAGCCCCTGGCTGGAGTGAAGTGTTATGTGTTCAATGGGGCGGGCAGTTACCTCGGCATCAGCGGGACGACGGACAGTGGTGGCGCCCTCACATTCAATCTTTCGGATGGCATCTACAAGTTCCGGGTAGACTATCTCGGTTACCAGTTCTGGAGTCTCCCCTATGATGTGCCGGCGATCCTCTCGGCGGAAATGATGATTGCCCATCAGAATGTACTGATCACCGTGCAGGGGATGAACCAGGCATCTCAGCCTTTAGCTGGCGTTCGGGTCTATCTTTTCAACGCATCAGGGGCTTATCAGGGTCTTTCCCAGGTGACGGACAGCGCCGGACAGGTGACCTTTTCTCTTCCGGAGAAAGCATACAAGGTAAGAGCGGACTACTTGGGCCAGCAATTTTGGTCGGATGTGTTTACGTGGCAAAACGCCACGGTCAACATTCCC
>JAHECH010000223.1 GCA_024641835.1 Deltaproteobacteria bacterium | reverse complement strand
TTCTTGAGCTCTTCATCCACAGCAAGAGGCTGACCCGATTCGGGGAGTTCTCCTTTGTAATAGTTGTGCACCATGGTAAGGCTTCGGCTCACCAGGTTCCCCAGGTCATTTGCCAGGTCCGCATTGATCCTTGCCACCAGAGCTTCTTCGCTGAATTCCGAGTCCAACCCGAAGACCATTTCCCGAAGCAGAAAATACCTGAACGCATCGAGACCGTAGACATCCACCAGCTCAAGCGGCTTGACCACATTGCCCAAGCTCTTGGACATCTTGCCCTGGTTCACGCTCCAATACCCATGGACATTCAGATGCTGGTATATGTCGATGCCGGCAGATTTCAACATGCAGGGCCAATAGATCCCATGAGGCTTGAGGATATCCTTCGCCACGACGTGCTGCGCCACAGGCCAGAACTTCCGGAACAGGGGCCCCTCAGGATAGCCCAGGCCTGAGATGTAGTTGATGAGGGCGTCAAACCAGACATAGGTCACGTAGTTCTCGTCGAACGGCAGGGTGATTCCCCACCGGAGCCTGGTTTTTGGGCGGGAGATGCAGAGGTCTTCGAGGGGTTCTTTGAGGAAAGAGAGAACCTCGTTTCTGTATCGCTCGGGACGGATGAACTGGGGATTGGCATTGATGTGGTCGATGAGCCATCCCTGGTATTTGCTCATGCGGAAGAAGTAGTTGGCCTCACTGATCAGGATCGGTTCTGTCTGGTGGTCAGGGCATTTCCCGTTCACGAGTTCTCTTTCCGTATAAAAGCGTTCGCAGCCGAAGCAATAAAGGCCAGAGTAGTCGCTGAAGTAAATGTCTCCCCGCTCTTTCACCCTGTTGAGAATGAATTGGACTGTCTCTTGATGCGCCGGATCGGTAGTGCGGATAAAATCATCGTTGCTGATGTTGAGCCTGGGCCAGAGGTCTCTGAATAACCGGCTCATTTTATCCACATATTGCTTGGTGGGCTCGCCCGCTTTTTCAGCAGCGCCGACGATCTTGTCCCCGTGCTCATCGGTTCCCGTGAGAAAATGCGTTTCCCGGCCGATCAGAACATGAACTCGCTTAAGAACGTCTGCCACGATGGTCGTGTACGCGTGGCCCAAGTGAGGTTCAGCGTTCACATAGTATATGGGCGTCGTGATATAGAATGGTTCTTTCAAGGGGCGAAATGGTTACTCCCTTCACTCAGAATTTCGAATTTGTTCGAGAGTTTCATGCTTCGAATTTCGGATTTTTTTGTGCCAGGTTACGATTCCACGAGTCAGTGCACTGAGACTCAAGAGCTCGGATCCTTTGGCGGTGCGGGGTCCCTGACGATCTCGTCATAAGTGATCTCCTTCTCTTCTCCGGATTCCAGCGTGATCGTCATCCTCTTTCTCAGAATGTTCTGGCGGATCACCTTACCCACGCCATAAATGGTATTGACCCTCTTGCCTACCTTGGGCAAATCCTTTCGTGCTTTTTCATAATATTCGAACTCGTAATTGAGACAGCACATGAGTCTCCCGCACATCCCGGATATCTTTGAGGGATTGAGGGAGAGGTTTTGCTCCTTCGCCATCTTGATGGAGACGGGTGCAAAGTTCCCCAGAAAAGAGGTGCAGCAGAGGTGGCGTCCACAGGTGCCCAGACCTCCCACCATCTTGGCCTGGTGACGAACGCCGATCTGCTTCATTTCAATTCGCATCCTAAATCGCTGGACCAGGTCCTTGACGAGCTCCCGAAAATCAACCCTCCCGTCAGCCGTGAAGTAGACAATGGCCTTGGCTGTGTCAAAAAGGCATTCCACCGAGACAAGACACATGGGCAACGATCTCTCCTTGATCTTCAGGAGGCAGAAATCGTAGATATTTTTTCCAAGCTCACGATTGTTTTGATGCCTTCCCAGTTCCTGCTCGCTCGCCGTGCGGAGAACCTTCTTCAGAGGCCTCTGGCACAGTTCCGTACTCTGAGACTGCGGGTCAGAGAGCACCGTTCCAAAGACCTCGCCCGCTTCCCACTCCACGACGACTTTATCCCCATGACGAAGGGGCAAATCTCCTGCATCAAAGAGGCAGACCCTGCCGTATTTCCCTATCTCTACATGCACAACCATGGTTTAACGTTCTCTCAATGCACCCTCTCAGCCAGCCTCTCCCATGAGCCTTCTCAGGTCCAGCATCAGGTTTTCCATCATCAAATCCAGGTTCCTCGAATGAAGAAAATCGCTTTCCCCCTGATCGATAAGAAGCAGGCTCGATATCAAATTTTTTATTTTAAAACCTTCGGCTGCTTTTTTCAACTCAAGACAAAGGTCCCTGTTGATGATCTTATCCTCAGACCCTTCGCTTCTGATCAGCAGCATATCCCTGTACCAGCTTTTCCACACCCCAAAGAGAAGAGGGATTTCCTCCTTCTCGATCTTTCCAATCTCCTCTCCCTTCTCATCGTGCTCCTTTTTTTTCTCCTTTCCCGTGAAGCGCAGGGCCATTTCAAGAGCCTCGGTCTCGGAAATGTTCCTCAGGCTCAGGAGGCTTGAAATGTATTCGTGCCGTTTTCCCAGAAAACCTTTCTCTCCCATGGCTAAAGCTCTTCCGAGGCTCCCTTCCGCAATCCTCGCCAAAAGAAGAGCCTTCTCGTGGTCCAGGCTCATCTTTTCTGTCAGACCCTGTGCTACGAGCGACGCAGGGATAGGCCTGAAACCCACTTTCTGGCATCTGGACACGACGGTAGGCAGTAGGTCCCTGGGCTCGGTGACGTTCAAAATCAAGATATTGCCCGGAGGGGGCTCTTCTAGGGTCTTCAGAAAAGCATTGGCCGCCTCCGGGGTCATCATCTCCGCCCGGCGGACAATGACCACACGGTACCGGCCGGAGAGGGGCTTGAAACTCATGCCCCGATCGATCTCTCGGATCTGCTCTATTCTGATAAACTGGCCGTCAGGCTCTACGATCCGAAGGTCAGGAAAGTTGCCGCCAGGGAACTGCCGGCACGAGATGCACTTCCCGCAACCTTCTCCGTTCTTGGATTCAGTGCAGTTGATTGCTTGGGCCAGGGCAACGGCTGTGGAGGTCTTTCCGACCCCGTGAATCCCCACAAAGAGATAGGCGTGGGGCAATTTCTCCTGCGCCATCGCCCGCTTCAGGAATTGGATAGCCTTTTCCTGGCCAATGATCTGAGAAAAGGGGATGAAATCCATTTAAATCACACCCTTCGGCTCATCGTCTTACCGAGCAGCCCCGCAGACGGTACACGGTCCAAGGTGCACGGTTGAACATAGTGCGCATTGATTGCTTTTCCTTGCACCGTGCGCCGCTCCTGTCCCTGCCCGGCTATAAATACCGGGGCCATGGGGGTCTCTTTCAAAATAGAGAAACGAAGAAATCGCTGCCCGGTGATCAGCTTTAGGTAATAGGTGAGGCCCCACCGGGGGTGGGACAGGCGGGCGGAGGGCTTCCCGGAAATAGCCATGCAAGGCGAAACGTGGAAATGACTGATGCAGCCGCGCCGCCCGCCTTCGCTGCCCTCTACTTGCCGGGTCTTTCCCGGTCTCTCTTCGTTTCCTCATTTTGAAAGAGACCCCCATGGCCCCTTGGAAAGCCCTTGTAGCGATATTGCGGCTCTGAGAGACCGTCTGAGAACTGCCTCCCGGCAGGTGGCAGGGTCGCGCGAAGGATTATGCCAAGGTTTTTCCGCGACGCGATACCAAGGGCTGGATGTATCGGAATATCCTTTCTTCGACCTCACGTGCGCTCGCGTCAGCTTGAATCACGACGAACCTTTTCGGATCCTTGCGCGCCACGGCCAGATACCCTCTTCTCACCTTGTGATGGAAGGCCTTTTTCTCTTTTTCAAAGCGGTCTTGACCTTTGACTCTCCCTGTTTTGTCCCGCAACGTAGCCCGCTCCAACCCCACTTCCACCGGACAGTCGAGTAAGATGGTGATGTTCGGCTGAATGCTCAGGGTGACTTTGTCATTTAGGAGTTGTATGAGATCCATGTCCTGGCCCCGGGCCATCCCCTGATAAACGACCGTCGCATCCATAAACCTGTCACACAGAACCCATTTCCCTTGCTCCAAAGCTGGCTTGATGACTTCCTTCACATGTTGGGCTCTTTCCGCAGCGTACAGCATGACTTCAGCAAGGGGAGCGAGATCTCTGTTCCGGGAGTCGAGAAGGATCTTTCGGATTTGCTTCCCTATGCGTGTTCCGCCCGGTTCTAAAGTGAGCAACACTGGAATCCGAAGACTTGCCAACCTCTTTGCCAGGCGTCTTATCTGCGTCGTTTTGCCGCAGCCTTCTATGCCTTCGAAAGTAATGAACATCCAGAGCCCCTGAAGCGATCTGTTGAGACGATCTCTGGGATATCCAGGTCTTGCCTTGGAAATCCCTTCCTGAGTGTTGTACGTTCCCGGCCTGAAAAAACGCGTTGAGTATAGTGGAAAAGGGTCCAACAATCAAGGATTGATCCCTCCGGCACCAACGCTTGAAGAAGAAATGACAGGCAAGCTTATTTTGTTGACAAAATATAAAAAATGAATACTTTAGCCAGTACTCATTTCTTGACCGGGCCCTCAACAGCGATGGGATGCAAGATCTAAAGGGCTCAACCCGTGGCTATACCCTAACATCTTTTTCCGGAGGAATTACTCGTGAAAGTGAGTAGGGACAAGAAAAAAAAGGCGCCAAAGAAAAAAGAATCCGCGGGAAAGGGTGCCAAGGCTCCTGCAAAGGCTCGCCCCAAGGTTAAGGTAGCGCCCAAGCCGCGCAGAATTCCACCAGAACCTCCGGCGAGGCAAGAGGATTTCCGCAAGACTTTCATGGATGGCCTTGTGGAGAAACGAGATGAGCTTCTTGCGACCCTGGCAAGGCTGATGAACAGTCGCAAGGAATACGATGGTCAGCTGACCGCGGGAGATTTTATTGACGAAGTGGATGATGCACAGCGGGAGATCTCGGCCTACGGTCATTACAGTCTTATCGAGAGGAAGAATAGGGAACTCCAGAAGATCGAATATCTGATCGAAAGGATTAAGAAGGAGGAGGAAGGGTTTGGGATTTGCGAAGAATGCGGGCAGCCCATTCCCAAGGAACGTCTGATGATTGTCCCGGAGGCCACCCTCTGCGTGAACTGCCAGCGCGAGCTTGAAAAGGTCGATCAAAGAAAGGCGATGGCTGCGAGTGTGCCTTCGGGCCTCGGCTCCCCTACCCGAAGAGAGGTAACCTTTGAGACGACGGAGAGCCCTGAAGAAGAGGATAACCTTACCATCGAGTACCACATTGGCACCCTGCCCAGCGTAGACATCGAAGAGACTGAGGCTGAAAGCCAGCCCGAAGAAAAAGAAGAGAAATAATCCACTGAACAAGCAGATCCGATCGGGACCGCCTCGCAGCGCAGGCGAATTGCGGAAGTGATCAGCCGTTGGGACGAACGGAGGGAAAAAGCGATCTGTCTGTGTGGGGGATGAACCTTGCTGCGCTGAAAAGGTTCATGAATTCCTGGTTCACATTGAGTTCCACGTAGGTCACCTTGTTGCGGATTTCGTAGATCTCGTCTCTCGCCTTTTCGGATAAAAGGGCCATGCTGGCTCCGGTGACAGACGTATTTCCAAGGGGTTTGTACGTTTCCGGTGGCAAATCCGGGACCATGCCGATGGTGATCGCTGACTGGGGATCGATGTAGGACCCGAAAGTTCCCGCGACAATGAAATCCTTGAAATCCCGCATGGACACGTTGGCCATACGGGTAACGGTTGTCAGGATGGTGTACATCGCAGCCTTTGAACGCAAAAGCGCATCGATATCCGGCTGGCTCAGAGCCAGGTCCCTCCCAGTTGCTGATTTTTCAGCTGGCACCAGTACATAACACATCATCCCTTCGATTTCCCTGAGCAGGTTTCCGCACCTTTCAGGGATGTACTTTCCCCGCATATCGATCATCCCTGCCAAGTAGAGCTGCGCCACCAGATCAATAAGGCCGGAGCCGCAGATACCGACAGGGGGTTTATGATCGATTGTCCTGACCTGAAATTCTCCTGTGGATGGATCCCTGGTCACTTTGTCTATTGCCCCCGGCCCTGCCGTCATGCCTATGCTAGCCACACCTCCTTCCAGAGCAGGGCCTGCAGCCCCAGCGCAAGCCATGAGCCAGTCTTCGTTACCCAAAACGATCTCCGCATTGGTTCCTATATCCACCAGGATCGAAACGTCTGCTCGCCGGGTCATTCCAGAGGCGAGGATTCCGGCGATCACGTCTCCTCCGAAGTAGCTTCCCACGTTGGGAAAAACGAACACCGGCGCATCGGGGTGGATTTTGACCCCCAGGTCTGAAGCTTCGAGAATAGGGACCTTGTTTACAAGCGGGATGTATGGCTCGCGGCATATCCAGTAGGGATCGAGCCCCAGAAAAAGGTGGGTCATGGTGGTGTTGCCTGCGACCGACGCAGCCACAATGGCACGGGCATCAAACCCCTTCCTCGTGGTCAGGTCCTCAACTTCCCGATTGAGCCTCTCTACCACGAGCTTTTGAAGCTTTGCGAGCCCTCGCTCCTGCCCCGCGTGATGAATTCGGGTCAGAATATCCAGGCCGATTTCCGTCTGAGGATTGATAAATGAGGTCTCCTCCAGGATTTTTCCACTGGAAAGATCCACCAACCGTGTAACGAGCGTCGTGGTTCCAAGGTCAACGGCAAGGCCGTAGATTTGATGGGCGGGCGAAGCTGGCCAGATGTCCATCAAGTGCCAGGAACTACTACCTTTGTAGACGACCACGGATACCCGGTAATCATTCTCTCTCAGCAGGGAAGGCAGTTTTCTGATGAGAGGCAGGCCTATGGACACCTGATCGGTGTGGAGGGCTCTTTCAATGCTCCTCCCCAGCCGGTCCGCATCGCCCGTGTTATCTTTCAAACTTGGGGGTATGATGTCTGGGGAAACAATCTTTACCCAACCTTCAGAGCCCTGCGATTTACCCATAGTGAGTTCCCTTTTTTGTGCGTGCTCAATCTAGTACAAACGCATTTAGTCTTTGTCATCCAAGCCCCTCT
>JAHECH010000222.1 GCA_024641835.1 Deltaproteobacteria bacterium | reverse complement strand
AACCGGACGGGAATCCGGAGCGTGTACGCCCGGCATGTCGAAGATCCCGGCTTACCGGGGGTGACGTGGGGAGAGGAAGTTAGCCCTCCCCTTAGCCGATTGGACAATCTGAACATAATTCCCACTGGGCAACCACTTTGAATGACCTCAGGATGCCTCCAAGCAATCGATTACATCCCCTGAAAGGAGATTGAGAGGGGCAATATTCAATTTCAATCAATGATCATTGCACTCAATGTTATAATGCCAGACCTCACTCTCCATCCGCACGCTCCGCGAGATTCCACTCTCATGATTCAATTGAGCGATTTCCACCTCGAAGAAAGTGACCATCCGAAACTGACTTTACATTTTCTTAGGATCCTTCTGAAATCTTGAGAATAGAGGAGTACGTCTGAGTATTCTAAAGCTTAGGATGCCTTAGGTTCCCATAGGGCGACTAATTCCGGTAAAGGTCCGGAGACAAGCGTTGAATATTTCGCATCATGATCTAAGATATCAAACATAGAAAGCACAGCGTTACCCTGGGCGAAAAACCATGACTTCACCCGCAGAAAGAGTTTCTCCCGATTTCGCAAAGAGAGAGGTTTTCCTCGAGTTTGTGGAGCAAGGCCTCTTGTGGCTTCATTGCAACCGGGGGCAGTTCTACTTCAGCCTGCCCGGATACCCAAAAAACTGTTGAACTCTTTTCCAGCCGCTGCCATTTTCGGCCACAAAGAGAAAGGAGGTCACATCATGGCGTCCAATTTCAAAATACTGATGCACCAGAACGGTGAAAGTCTTAACTTGCAGTTATCGGGAGATTTCGACGGCACATCGGCATTTGAATTGCTCGATGTCCTGAAGGAAAAAGGCCATGGCGTCCAGAGGGTAATCATCGACACCAACAGTCTCAGTAAGGTTCACCCCTTCGGGCGAGGGATTCTTGAGAAGAGGCTTTCTGAGTTGGGAAGTGACGGGCAGAAACTCCTCTTTACAGGCGATAAGGCGGACCTGGTCTCGCCGTAGCAGAACGTACGTATGGAGGAGGAATTCGACTCGAAGGGGAGTGCTTGATTTTGGCAGAACTCGATCCCTCCAGGGATGGAGAGAGAAGTGCGAGCGTAAGGAGGGTAGGTAGAGCCTATGGGGAGTACGCGGTGAGCGGCAGGGACCGCATCATCCAGGCAAGGAATGGTGTGGTCTTTATTCAGGCGTGGCTGGATCTCCAATTGGAGCGGGAGCGGAATCACGTGATCAGAATCTGGTTGAAACTCAAAAAAGCCCAGGTAGAAAAGCAGTTGGAGAAATTAGAAAGGGGCATGGAAAAACAGGATAAGACATGGTCTGGGATACCGAAGAAACATGCGAAAAATTAGGGCTTCGGACTAGAACATGCACGAGAGAGCCGGTGAGCTTCATCCTCATCACATGGAGGGAGACAATCCTATAATCTCCTGTCAAAAAGACCTGACTCCACCTGCCTTTCCAACCCACCGAACACAAAAATCATCGCCTTTGAAGCCGCGCATCGCGGGGCTGAAAAGTCCGCTGGATTAAGAGGTTCGCGTTTTCTTGTATATCCAACTCGTTCCGGATGCTTTGCGGTAGTGCAGCTGTAAGGTCGGGGTACGCCTCTATATCTCGATCCTGTGTCGGCCAGAATATCCAGAAGCGTCTGGATTATGTCCGATTTCCCCTTTGCGACGGAATTAATGAATTCTTTGCCTGTCATCCCATTGCATCCATCAAGCGAACGCTAGCGGTGACCAGCGTGAAACCCAGTGCGGGTTTCATGTACAAATCGACCGCCTTGTGCACACCCGGCATGTCGAAGATCCCGGCTCACCGTGGAGCGTCAACTTATGGGGTGTCCCGCCTTCGCAGAAAACCGTGGCGAGGCTAGAAGTCCCCTCAACATGAACCCTGTTACTGGTTGATATCATTAACATGAGTATCCCGTTTTCGTCAACGGGATGCGCTGCCCTGACGCGGTGTCCGAAGCTTGCCCGCCTCTGGAGGGCCTGACCCGAGCGTGTAGAGAGAGACTGCATGGGAAGCTTGTCCCTGACATGATCAGGGATGCTGTGGGGAGGGGGAGACTGCCTATAAAGCAACAGGTATCATTGAAATTCCACCTACGGCTGCGAAGAGATAGAACGTGAGAGAAGAAGAAATCATGGAACGAAAGGAGAATGTCAATATATCATGAACCTCGCTTCCTTCCCCCATGGTCAGCCTCTTGCCGGTAAACGAGTAGATATCTTATTCTCGACCGAAGAGAGGCGGGAGTATCCGCCTCCCTGTGGTCGAGAGTATACGATTATGCGAACCATTCGCCAGCTTGAAAAAAAACGGTGGACTCGTTTCTGCCCGATAAGCGTACTGGCGTATTTCGCGGCCCTGGCGGTTTTCTTCTCATGGCTTCCGGCGCAGGCTGGGCAACCATCGCTCCCGGGGAAGGTGCTGCACCTCGACGTGCATGGTCTCGAGCTTCTGCTACAGTCAGATCCCAATCTCCTGCTCATTGACGTACGAGCACCGGAAGAGTTGACCGGCCCCCTGGGCAAAATTCCCCAGTCTCGGAATGTGACCCTGCAAGAAATCGAAAAGAATCCCCAGCAGTTCCCACGGGACAAGACCCTGGTGCTCATTTGCCGCACCGGGCACAGAAGTTTGGAGGCGGCTAACTTTCTGGCTGAGCACAGCTATTTCGTTTATTCAGTGCAAGGAGGGATGCAGGCTTGGCGCAAGCTGCATGCGCTGGCGCCGCCCCCAAAAGGGGAGCCGCCCAAAGAACTTGGCGCGTCCGGCCGCACACCGGACGTGGGGAAGTAGTCGCCGCGAGAAAACGAGGACCAAGATCCGCCTGCGAAGAACTTCTTCGACAACGACATGGGCTGCTGAGGGTACTGGCAAGAAGCCAAGGTCGTCGCACCCTCTTCAGTCGCATCTCAACTCCCATAGAACACATACGCGTCTAATATCTTCCCAAAATATTCACTCTGAGGCCTTAGAACTGCATTTCCATGCCCTAAAATGCCCTTTTAAGGTACCGGAGAACCCTCAACTGATGAGATGGCTTTTTGTTAGAAGACGCATTTTGATGATGAAAATATCGTTCTAAGCTTCAAGAGGGGGGCTTCTCGAATATCGCTTGATGATTTCAATCCGTTGATTTGGTCCGACCCCAGCCACCCAAACACTGGCTGCAAAGACCAGGACGTTCTCGGGGGCCAGAGGATCACAACCGGGTGAAACCTCTCTTATCAGGAAATCGCCAATCACGCCCCTTCCGCCAAGGTAGATCCTATAGTACTTCTCGCCGTACTCTTCCACGGGTGATCGTAGCGTCAGTCAAGTTAACCCGCAGTATACGGCCCCAGAATCCATCCGGCATGGCCACCTGCTTCAGACGTCTTTCGCTAGAATCTCTTCAGAATGGTATTTCAGACAAGACGCAGAACTTGATGCTTCCATGATCACAAGAGATCCGTGTCTCTCACCTTCAGGCCATGGTCCTTCAAGCCCTTGAGAAAACCGCGGACCACCCCCTCTGAAACAGGAATCCCTTTCTCTTTTCGCTGAGCTTCCTCTTCAGATTCCATTTCCCCTGGATAAAAAACCCGACGAAAACCCTCCATGGGCGGGCAGGTGATACAATCTTCAATCAGCTGATCGATCTTCGCCTTGAACGTGCCGATTCCTGCAAAGCACTCCGGGTCCATGGCGAGCATGAAGGAAGAACAGCCATAAGGGGTGGTCAGGTCATTGAGGGGCGGAACCTTCTTGCCGACATAGGACCCAGCCAGAGCACCCGTCAAGGCATCGACCACGAGCGCCAGGCCATACCCCTTGTGCCCCGCCATAGGAAGAAGGATTCCTTCCAGGGCCTTTTGCGGGTCAGTCGTAGGTCTTCCCTCCGGGTCCAGGGCCCAGCCTTCGGGGATGGTACCCCCCTTTTTCTGGATTTCGCTGATTTTCCCAGCGGACGAAGCGCTCGTTGCAATATCCACCACCAGGGAGGGGTATTTCCCGGCAGGTATGACAAAGCACATAGGATTCGTTCCGTGGACTCCCTCCCGACCTCCATAGGGTGCCACACGCGGTGTGGCATTGCCGAATGTCATGCCCACGAAATCTTCTTTCACCGCCTGAGATCCATAGAACGAGGCTGCCCCAAAGTGATTACAGTTAAAAGTGGAGACCCCTCCCATGCCCGTCTGACGGCACAGTTTGATGGCTTCATTCATGCTCTGAAAAGCGCTGACCGGCCCAAGCCCGAATTGTGCGTCGACCAGGAGGGCTGAAGGATGCCTCTTGATGATGGAAACGTCGGCTGCCGGGCTGATCAAACCTGCCCTGATTTCTCTGACCATACGAGGGAGAAGGAAGAAAAGACCATGCGTATCCAATCCCCTGAGGCTCCCAAAAAGATAGGCCTCAATACATATCTCGGCCTTTTTCTCTGGGACTTCGAGCTGCCCGAGGACGTCCATTCCAAAGGCCCTTAGTTTGTCATGGTTAACCCTGAGTTCGTTCATTGATCCCCCTCTCGCCAGGTTGATCCACTCAAACAGTGCCTCTTCGGTTCCTAAACCACTTCTATTGACCGGAGCATTACGTCTCTATGCCTGCCAGCCGCTTGGCCGCCTTCTTTTTGGCCTCAAGATCCGTCTCCCGCAGGATCGTCACCCTGTGGGCCTCAGGAGAACCGCCTCCATGAATATCGGAAATAGTGTCTGCACTTTCCATGGCCAGCTTTTCAGCCAGCCTGAACATCTTGATCCGGTTTTCAACCGGCACATCTTGCACCCCCTTTAAGTATTTCTTGATCAGAGGGCCGATCTCCGGGTTTTCCAGATCCCTGTCCGATGGAAGGTCAGACACAAACCCTCCGCAGATATCCACCATCAACCGGATCGCTTCGGCCATCTCCTTTCCTTCATGGATTTTTGAGGCATTGGCCAGGGTCGTATCGATGAAATAGTTCCCGGAAGGTTCCTTCCTGCCCTCGTAGGACGCTGCTAGGCAGCAGCCATACAGGGTTTCCGCACGGTGTACCATATCGATCACCTTTTGTTTGAGGTGGGATGCCTGGGATGTCCCGTTATAATCCATCATGGTCAGCGCTGTCCCGATCATGCAGTCGATCTTTCCGGATTTGCATCCTCCGTGACTCTGGCGATGGTAGGAGGAAAACCGCACCACCATCTCTCCCGCGAATTCCACCTCCCCACACATGAAGATACGTTCCCTGGGGATGAAAACGTCGTTGAAGATGAGCGTCGGGCAGTATTTGGAATACCGGATATTGCCCATGTCGCATCCGTCCAATTCACGCTGGTCCAGGCTGGAACGTCCCACGATGTGGATCAATCCCGGGCTGTCTGCTGGAACGGCAAACGAAACTGCATAATCCTCATCACCCTTTCTCATGGCCCTGGTGGGCAGGACAATGATCTCATGGGCAGACAGTGAACCGGTCTGGTGGGCCTTAGCGCCCCTTACCACAATGCCGTCTTCCCTTCGCTCGACCACCCGAAGGTACATGTCTTTGTCGGGCTGTTCACGGGGACCTAGGGACCGGTCTCCCTTGACGTCCGTGACAGCGGCATTGCCCGTGAGGTCATTTTTCTGCATGTATTTCAAGAACTCGATAAAGTGCTGGTGGTACTTTGTGTCGCACTTCTGATCAATGTCGTAGGTGACGATGGAAAGCGCCGACAGACAATCCAGCCCCGTACACCTCTGATGACAGGTCCCGACCCTCTGTCCGAGTTTTCGATTGAGTTTTACCCTCGCCACAAGATCCTCAATAGAAGAGGGTGGCAACGTAAAACGGTTGACCTCTTCATGGATCAGGGGACTCCGGGTGACGGTGAGATTTCGAAACTCATCCAGTTGTGCTATTTCATAAGTGGCCGCCGTCGCCTCGATCCCGGCTCTCAGCCTGGGGTTGTCTACCACATTGGTTATTCTCTCCCCAAACATGTAAGCTGTCGGTTTCATTCTTCTGAGAGATTCGATATATTCTTGTCTTGTCTTAAGTCCCATTCCCCTATGTCCTCCGCACAACACGTTGTATCATAGCCTTTTCGCACGCCCAACCACTCGGCTACCGGGCTTTGACCTGATCGAAACCCAAGGCAAAAGCCTCCAGGTTGACGCCCCTTTGCTTTTCAGGGACAGAGGCCGATATCGCCTGCTCCAGCGCCTCCCTCCTGACTACGCCCATCACCCGGCACAGAGCACCCAGGATGATCATGTTGGCAGTGACTGGCGCCTTTAACTGGTGATGCGCCAGGGTGGTGGCATGAACTTCGTAAATGTTTTTGATCTTGTCAGGCTGTTGATGAACCATGTCCGAATCGATGATCAGGCTCCCCTCATCTTTGAGGGTGCGCGCAAACCGTGATATGGAGTCCTGAGCTTGTGCGATCAGGATGTCGGGGCGGGTTACCCGGGGGAACACAATCGGTTCGTCCGAAATGATCACCCATGTTGCGGCAAAGCCCCCCCGAAGCTCCGAGGAATAGGCCTGGGTCTGTACTGCATATTTTCCGTCATATGTGACGGCTGCAGAGCCCAGGATCACACCGGCCAGAATGGAGCCCTGACCCCCAACCCCCGCAATCGTTAAATTCAGCTGTGTCACTCCCCCTCCTGTGCTAAGACGTCCTGGAGACGTTTCCATTCCTCTGTGAGCTCTGCCTTTTCAATATCCACAAATTCTCCCACCACCAGCTTGCCTTCCAACTCATCGCCAGACATTTCTCTGGCTTTCTTGACGTTCACACTGCTCTCTTTGAAATGCTTGAGCATATCGACCGCTTTGCCAAGCTTGCTCACCCTGCCGTATTGGACCGGGCATTGACTGACCGCCTCAATGAAGGCAAATCCCCTCTTGGTGATCCCCTTCTTGATCGAACGCGTCATCTGCCGGGGATGATAGGTCGTCCATCGGGCCACAAAAGAGGCCCCCGCCGCCATAACCATCGAAGAGATGTCAAAGGTATGCTCCAGCGTGCCATAGGGACTGGTGACGGTCTTTAACCCCCTCGGGGTGGTTGGAG
>JAHECH010000221.1 GCA_024641835.1 Deltaproteobacteria bacterium | reverse complement strand
AGTTTCCTCTTGACATGCCATTTGGCAATAACTCAGGCGGGCCAGGCCGGGAGACGTGGCCACCTCTGGCGGACTTGGAACGAAAGAAAATGCCCATGCCCCGCAAAATGCAAACAATATATTGCTCTCCTTAGTAAGATGCCTCATTAGGAGGCCTTAATGAGTATCAAGCGCTTGCAGCCGGTGGCGCGCCGTTATCATCGTGACGCGCCGCGGCTGAAGCCCATGGCGTTAGGCGGCTCTCAGAAAACGAGAAAATATGGAATTTAAAGGTTCAATTGGATTCTCAGTTCTCGAACAAACCAGGGACCGAGTTGTAGCGGAAATGCCAATTCTCTCCGGCATAAAAAACCCTTATGGAGTTGTTCATGTTGGGGCGATTTTGTGGTTCGCAGACGTTTGTGCAACCATTCTGGTCCTGGGATCTACTCAGGCGGCTGAGGGAATGAAAGGTTTTCCTTTGGCCATAAGTTTAAATGCTCATTTTATCAGTAATCAATCAGAGGGGACATTCAAGGCAATTGCCACGTTCGTAAAGCGCGGGAAACTGGTAAGCATTGTTCGAACCTCTGTTTACGGAGAAGGCGATAAATTGATCTCTGATGTAACAACCAATCATATATTATCTAAGTGAATGAAGGGCATCATGTATTCAAGCGTGCCTTTAACTTCTTCAAAAGAAACGCCCAATCGGGTAAAGGGGAGCTTTAAACCCCCCCCACGCCATCCGCCGTCGTTAAAACTATGGCGGGACAAGCCCTGCATGCGGGTCCCCGGGGAGGCGGAAAAGCCAGCCCATAAGTTCACGCCCCCCGGTGGGCCCGGGATCTTCGACATGCCGGGCGTACCACAAGCGGATGCAGCAGTCAATCCCGTCGGCAAGCAAGCTTGCCTCCGGTCTTGCTCCTGATCCGCAGCGCGGTTAGACGGATCCCATTGTCTATGGAGTCGCAGATGAGGCAACTCGAATATCGGCAAACCAAGCCGCACAGAGCGCGATGCGCTGGGGCTATGCTGGCAATCGCCGCCCTGTGCGCCGTTCAGGCCAGCAACGTATCAGAGGCCTCAGGTCAGACTGGGGACCCAGCCATTTACGGTTACCGGATTGTGAACGTCTATCCCCATGATTCCCGGGCGTTTACGCAGGGATTGGTGTATCATCATGGGTTTCTTTTCGAGAGCACGGGCCTTTACGGTCGATCGACGCTTCGAAAAGTGCGATTGGAATCAGGAGAAGTGATTCAACAGCACCCCGTTGATGCGAAGTACTTTGCCGAAGGATTAACGGATTGGGGAGACCGCCTGATACAGCTCACATGGCGGTCAAGCATCGGATTTGTCTACGATCTTCGCACTCTTAGAGTACAGCGCGAGTTCAGCTATCTCGGGGAAGGCTGGGGCCTGACTCATGATCGAAAGAGGTTGATCATGAGCGACGGGAGCTCGAGCCTGCGTTTTCTTGATCCAGCCACTTTCAAGGAAATCGGACGCGTGTCGGTAAAGGACAGGGGCGAACCTGTTGAGAATCTGAACGAGCTCGATTTTGTGCGCAATGATGTCTTTGCCAATGTGTGGCACACCGATCGGATTGCCATAATCGAGCCTCGATCTGGCCAGGTAATTGGCTGGATTGATTTGAGCGGCCTGCTGTCAAATAGCTATCGCACAGATCCCGAAGCGGTGCTCAATGGCATTGCCTATGATAGCGCAGGAGATCGATTGTTCGTCACGGGCAAGCTATGGCCGAAACTCTTTGAGATTCATTTAGAACGCCGACGATAAGATCGAAATCGTCTAATGGGGTAAAGGGGAGCTTTGAACTCCCCCGCCCCATTCCACAAGCAGGGATTTCTCTCGTCTAGAACAAACCTTGGTTCGACGCGACCCCGAGACCCCGCAAGAGGGGCAAGGGACTGAAGCAAGAAAGGAAGTACTTGTTGGAGTGGGGAGACTTATGATTCAATCGAGATCCGCCGCATTGGTTAGCTATCCAGAATATGCAGCAAAACAACCGAGGCCGATTTGAAAGGTTAGACATCAAACGACCCGGCCGGAGAAAGTCAGCTTTTTGTAGGCTAAAACGATGAAACTCACTTGACCTGACATGCGCCGTGGATGGCATCGCATGTGTCAGCGAAGAGCTTGGAAATCCAGTCCTCTCGCATAGCCGTCGCTGCTGCCCACTCCTTGCCTGCCTTGAGGCGCAAGTACCGCTGTGTGGTTGTGAGAAAAGCGGCATGGCTCCAGGTTAGCGGGGAGACAGAAAGGGGCTCGCCGGTGTGGGGATGTAGTTGCTCTGGAAGAACCCCTGAGGGTAGCGCATGATCAGCCACCCAGTTGAGTATCTCCAGAGCATCTTTCAGGCCTTTTTCTCCACCAGTCTTTTCCAGAAAGTAGTCTGCAAGCCAAAGAGTAGAAACAAACCAGGGATTGCCCGTGACCTCATTTCCGCCACGATAGTACGTGTCATTTTCATAGCGCGCCATGCCACCTGTCTTTGTGGGAAGCCAGAGTTTTTGGCGCACGGCCTCCATCGTCGCCACGATCCGGGGATCATCCGCGGTATAGAGACCAAAAGCAAAAAGCCCCCAGAGGCTTGAATCGCATGTGCCGTCTGCCTTGATATCATTATTTTGATTGCGATAGAGCATGCGGCAGAAACGGCCTAGATCGTCCCTCCATAAATGTCTGGATGCAGCATCCCTGATGTCCGATGCCGCCTGCCTGTAGGCTGTTGCCTTCTCCTCCTCACCAAAAACAGTGCAGAAAATGGAGGCTGCTGTCAAACCGCCGAAAACAGCGGAAACGGTAAAACTGGAAATGCCTCTGCGCTCTTCCCACAAATCATAGGATGGCGCTGGAAGGCCTGTCTCCTTATCGCGATAAGAAAGCATGAAATTGGCAGCCCTTTTAATGAGTGGCCGGTAAAGAGGCTTGATGAATTCAATGTCCCTGTAGATCACGAAGTGATGCCACAAGGCCCATATGACCAGCGCTGTTTCATCCTCCTGAATCGGAAGCTGCGGTCCTGTCACCTCGTACCAGGGATGCCATGAGGAAGCAAGGGTGCCGTCAGGGTTGTACTTGTGGAGGAGATAACCCTCTTCTTCGATAACCCTCGCGACAAAGCTGTAGAACCTCTCCGCCGGCATGGGATAACCCGCCAAATCCAGGGCATGCGCTGTCAGAGCACCATCCCTTGGCCAAACATACGAATAGGTATCCCTGTTGAACTGGATCACATCCGAGTCATTGGCAGCGAGCACCCCCCCTTGCCAGTCGAGCTGGGTACTCAACGCGAGCAGGCTCCTGCGATAGAGCTTCTTAACCTTGGAAGGCAAATGATCCTCCGGGAACGTCTCTTTGCGAACCCAGAGGTTCCAGTAGTCGGCTGTGCGCTTGATCAAAACCCTCGGATGCTTGTGCCTCACCAGTGAATCGATGCGTCTCGCTTCCGTCCATGTCTCTGCAGCACAGATCCAGTAATACGCCTTGCCTGATCCGTGGGCATCCAGCTCTAAAGCAAGAGAAACAACCGAATCCACAGACCCCTGGGCAATGGTGTTATCGGAAAGGACACCGTCTTCTGCATCCCTGTAGGTCCCTTCCCTGCCGCCCACCCTCTTCACGCCCACGGCAAATTGGGACAGCTTTTGCGATCGGTCCGAGAAACCATTGACAGAAAAATACCGCGATCCTTTATAATGGACAATGCCGCCTGTCACAGGATCATAGGCTGCCGTATCGCCCACATTGTTGCCCGAAATGTCGAAATCCTGGCCAAAGAAGAGTTCGATATGGCGCTTTTCTGGGAGCAGGTTCTCTACCACGATCTCCCGGAGAAACACGTTTTCGTGAAAATCCACGGTATCGTGGCACACCATCAGGACACCCAGGTCCTGATGATACAGGGTCACGTTCGTCACAAGTGTATCCTCCTCGTAGAGGAGTTCCTTTTCCCATTCTTCACTGACCCAGGAAAAACGGTTCCCTGCGAGCACGCCAAAGCGGCAGGTGTTGCCGCTCACATGGTTCTCCTGTCCCACATGGGGAAAATAGAGATCCCGGATGAGATAGTTTTTGTCAAAACAGACCAGAAGCCGGCTATTGCCTACCGGGATGTCGCGAGGCATTGATCCACCCTCCGGAAATCTTTCATTCCCAGGTAAAGACCGGAAAAATCAGGAAACACGGACACTGACTAAAGCAGCCTGTAAGGATAAGCGCGCTTCGTCCACTCGCTCTCAGGATGCTCGGCCTCCAGTTTCTCATAAGCATCCTTCAGAGGTTTTGCTTGATGCGTCGTCTTGTAAAGACAGACTCCTCGCATAAAAACAGCCTCCGGCGCCGCACCACTCTTTGGATAGTCCTTGAGAAGCGCATCCAGGCTTTTCAGCGACTCTGCGAAGCTTTCATCATCAAAGTGAATCTTGGCTCTCCCCAGGATCAGAGAAGAGATCAATTCCTCCGGGGGAAGGAACCCGACGGTCCGGTGATGTTCCTTTCCTTCTGTATCGAGCGTCACCAGAGTTGGGGTCCATTTCACCCGGAATTGATCAGCAAGAGGTTTGTGGTCATGGGGTAGCCTTAAAGGGATAACATTCTGAGTGATGAAGTTGATGACTTTCGGATCAGGGAACGTAACTGCTCCCATCTGCTGGCAGCCGATTCACTCCGGGTTGTGGAAAAACATCAGGACGGGTTTGTTCTCTATTCGCGCTCTGGCCAGAGCCTTATCCAGTTCCTTTTCCCATTGAATCTCTCCTGTCATAGGTCATTCTCCTCTCCTTCTACAGGCTAATAGCAGAGTAAGCATTCCCCCCCTCGTTCGCAAGGTCAGCCGCACGAGTTTGAAGACTATTGCGAGCATTCCCAGCATTCCTAGCCTTTTCCCTCGACCTCAGCCCTCTCCAGCACGAAATCGCTACCAATCGCAAACTCTGAAGGGATATGCTAGAAAAAAACATTTGAGCAAAGCCCGGCCACAGCGTCGCCGTTACCGGGGTTAATAGATGACCATGTGGAACGTCTTTTATGAATAACGAAGAACAACTGCATCCTTACCGATGGCCGGTATTCTTTCTCGTTTGCTCCGTCTACGCTCTGGTTTATTTCCATCGCGTCCCCCGTCGTGTCGGCGCAGCGGGTGGCCCCTACCTGCTGGATTTTGACAATTCAGCAAAGAGACTTTATTTTAAGCCATTGAGGATTCCCCGCAAGAGCGTACAGAAAAGGAACGATCATAGCGATGAAAAGAATCTCCCGAAGGGCCTTTATGAAAAGTGCTGCTATCATGGGAACCGCGATTGCTGCGTCTCCGATGATGTTTATTCCTAAAGCTCGCGCCTCTTATGCAAAGAAAACTCTTATCCATCCGAACGTCAACAATCTCCGGGTAGTGGGTATCACAGACCCACACATGACGGTCGCCCTTGAACCTGTTTGCGACTGGCCCCGGCAGGATGAGCTTGTGGCTCAAAAGGTGGTCTGGGAAAACATGGATAAGCTCGTTTGTGGCCTGGTCGAAACCCATAAGCCTGAGGAAGCCTGGCGCACCATCTTCGTCAGGCCCTCTCACAAAGCCTGGTCCGACACTGTGGTCGCTATAAAAACGAACCACATTGCCCTGCAGCACACTCGGAGCGCGGTCATGTCAGGAGTCTGCCATGCCCTCGCCGATATCGTTGGCGTAAAAGCATCCAATATTCACATCTACGATGGGTGCCATGGATCTGACATGGATCGAGAAACTCCTTTCACCGGCCTACCGGAAGGGACGAGAATCGAAGGCAGGTGGGGAGGGATCAATACGCGCACTTCCGTGCCGAGCCCGTGGCAGGGCCCTGAAGGAACAAAGTGTATCAAACATCTCGTGAACGGTTCTGTGGACATCCTGGTGAATGTGTCCATGTGCAAAGGACACAGCAGCAATTTCGGCGGATTCACGATGACCATGAAGAATCATTTTGGCACCTTTTCTCCGTCCCCCGGCCATCGGAGCGGCGGCCAGGACTACCTCCTGGCCATAAATCAGACACCTGAAATTCTCGGCCCCATGGACGATCGAACCGGGAGGGTCCTCTATCCCCGCCAGCAGCTTTGTATTGTGGACGCGCTCTGGGCGAGCAAACGTGGGCCGGGGGGCAACCCGAGCCATCAGCCAAACTTCCTTGCAATGGGTGTCACGTCTCCGGTTGTGGACTACGTGATGGCTACCAAGTTCCGGGGAGAGAAGATGGGCTGGTCCTACAACAAAGACGCGACTGGCCGAATGCTCACAGAGTTCGGCTACAGCGAAAGTGACCTCCCTTACAGCGGGAAGATCATCGAGATATGAACCTCTGGCGACACAGTATTCTTCTCTTTTTACTCAGTGCCCTCGCATGCTCCCATTTCCACATCAACCCTTTTCTCGAGGGGCTTCCCCTGAAAGGATTCGAGCAGGCAGGTCCGGTCGTGGTTTATAACAAGAGAAACCTCTTCGACTATATGAACGGCGAGGCTGAAGTCTACCTCCCTTCAGGTTTCAAGCTTCTCTACACGCAGATCTTTCAGACAAAAGAGGCTGGCGCTCGAATGATCGTGGATGTCTTTGACATGGGTACCCCGGATGGCGCGAGAACTGTCTTCAAGAAATCCGTTCAGGAAGGGGGCTCCCAGATTCACGATCTGGGAGACGCTGCCTGGACAGATAACTGGGCCGTTCTATTTTGCCGAGGCCGTTATTACCTGAAGGTGTATCGTGACCCTTCGCCGGAGAACGAAATAAAACCGACTCTCCAGGACATGCTTGATTTGAGCCGCGCTCTCGACGGAGTGTTAAAACAGCGAAAAGGCGGTAGCTTATACCCCAATACTCCATCACTCCAGTACGCCTTTATTCCGTTGGTAACGTTCAAGAGCGTTTGCATGGGGCCGCCGCACTCAGAAAGGACTGGGGTCTTTTCTTGCGTTCCGAGGCTCCCGGGCTGGTCTTTTCAACGGCTTATCTACGGGGGAGTTCTGCCCCCTCCCGCTGTTCCCCTCGACTTCGCTCGGGGCCAGGGGTTTCCCCCATAGA
>JAHECH010000220.1 GCA_024641835.1 Deltaproteobacteria bacterium | reverse complement strand
CCCATGATCGCAGGGCCGAGCCACTTTTCAATCATAGGAATAATATCCTCCTGCGACTCCCTCGTTTCAGGTATCCAGGGCGAGGTCTCCCCGACGCCTACGATCCCTTCATCCGTATACACCTTTACAAACACGTAGGCACGCATGTCGAAAACACCGAAAGCAACTCTCTTTGGTGATCGAATGGGGATGCTAACAGGCAGTATTTCTATGCTTGTTATTTTCATCGCGTCTCCTCCAGCTCTCTTGTGTAGGATGAAGAACCCAAGCGTTCTACTCCAAACGCCGTCTCCCGCTATCTGGATCGACATTGATTCTGCTATACCGAACTTTCCCAAAAAAAGCGAGACGGAATATGCCCTTCCAAACAGCACCTTCCCGGCAAAACCGAGTTTATGCAATTCAAAACATTGGGCTCCTCTTTACAAGGAGGTGAGGGGGGTGTCCCGTGTGGGCATGGAATCTTGCTGGACGTTCATTTTGGGAAATGGTAGAGCATGCCATGATGTCTTCATTTTTGTTCAGACCCGGAAAAATAGGTACTCTGGAGCTGAAAAACAGGATTGTCATGGCTCCCATGGGGGCCCGTGGATTGATCGAGCCAGATGGTCGCTTCTCCCAGCGTGCTGTCGATTATTACGTGGCTCGGGCGAAAGGGGGCGTTGGTCTCATCATCACCGGGCTGATGGCCGTTGAAACGGAGGTGGAAAGAAGGGATCGTGGCCCGTGGAGTCCCTTGGCAAGAGCCGATTCAGCCCTCTACATTCCCCGGTTGAACGAGCTCACGGAGGCTGTGAAGGAGCATGGAGCAAAAATAGCCGCGCAGCTTACCGCGGGCTACGGACGTTTGGCCAGACCCGAGGTTGTTCGAGCGGGTTGGGCCGTGGCGCCGTCGGTACAGCCCTGTTCCAACGATCCCTCCGTCATGGCCCGCGCACTCACGATCGAGGAAATAGGAACGCTCACAAAGGCATTTGCTGCGGCCGCCTTGAACGTGAAACAGGCGGGATTTGACGCGATCGAATTGCACGGTCATGAGGGCTATTTAATCGATCAATTCATGACGGCTAAATGGAACCAGCGCAAAGACGGATACGGCGGTGACCTGGAGAGACGGCTGCGGTTTCCTCTGGAAATCATAGCTTCGGTGCGCGGCGCCGTGGGCGCCCGGTTTCCCCTGATCTTTCGTATGGCGGGAAGTCACTATGTCGAAGACGGCCGGCACATTGAGGAATCCATCGCGATTGCACGGAGATTAGAACAAGCCGGCGTGGACTGCCTGCACATCGATGCCGGGTGCAGCGAAGCCAAACACTGGGCTCATCCCCCTATCTATATGGATCGGGGGTGCACGGTGGACTGCGCCGCAGCGATAAAAAATCAGCTGAATATCCCGGTTATTGCCGTCGGGCGCTTGGGCTATCCCGATCTCGCGGAATCGGTCCTTGCAGAGGGTAAAGCGGATTTTGTTGCGCTCGGGCGACCTTTGTTGGCAGACCCGGAATGGCCGGCCAAGGTGAAAAACAAGGAATTCACCGCGGTCAGGCCCTGTATCGGCGACTATGACGGGTGTCTGGGCCGCATCGTGGCGGGGAAAACCCTCAGCTGCAGCGTAAACCCTCAAACAGGGATGGAAAGGGAGCTCTCGATAAAAGCGGCTCCCCATAAGAAATCTTTGCTGGTCATCGGCGGCGGACCCGCAGGCATGGAAGCGGCCAGGGTCGCGGCTTTAAGAGGCCACCGGGTCACCCTGTGGGAGAGAGATTCACAACTCGGAGGCAACCTCATACCCGCATCTGTGCCTTCATTCAAAGCGGACATCAAAGCCCTCATCGCATATTTTTCCCGGCAACTGGAAAGTGCGTCCGTCCACGTGGTGCTCAACAAGGAGGCCACTCCCGGTGAGGTGATGAACGAGCATGTCAGTGAGGTCATCATCGCCACGGGTGCCAGGCCTGTGACCCCGGAAGTGCGGGGATTGGAAAAAATCCGTTTCTCCACAGCGGTTGATCTGTTGAATGGGAAGGAAACATCCGGAGATCATTTTGTGGTCCTGGGCGGAGGTCTCGTTGGGTGCGAAACCGCCCTTTGGCTGTCGAGGCAGGGGAAGAACGTAGCGATCATCGAATCACTGCCGGATCTGATGGCCGGTATCTTTTCAATCAACAGAGAGACGCTGATCCGGATGCTTTTGGAAGCAAGCGTTCAAATCATGACGGACACGGCGGTTTTGGAGGTTTTCGAAGATGGGGTTTCGGTAAGAAATCAGGAAGGGGTTCAGCATATCAGGGCCGCCGCTTTCATCGCCGCAACCGGACCGACGGCTGCTTGAAGGGCTTCAGGAAGCTTCGTTCCCGGTTCATGCCATCGGAGATTGTGTGGAGCCTCGAAACATCCAGCACGCCATTTGGGAAGGCTTTCGGCTTTCCATCAGAATTTGATCTCATATAACTCAATTCGATAATCCTACAGGGAGGTTGGACAGATGAATACAGAAAGTACGTTTGTTCTTGTCGAACGGAAAGATATGGTAAAAATCATCACGCTCAACCGTCCGCCCTTGAACATCGTGAATCCCACGATGTTGAGGCGGTTGCTCGAAGAGCTTCAATCGACTGCACAAGATCGCTCAATTCGTGCCGTGATTCTAACCGGGTCAGGACAAAGGGCATTCTGCGCAGGGGCGGACATGGGTGATGAGGAGGCTTTTGGGCAGGAGGATGTAGGTAAAATGTTCCGCGAAATGGGACGCAAATGTATAGGCGTCATTGAATCTCTACCTCAACCGGTGATCGCGGCGGTGGATGGATATTGCGCCGGAGGGGGCACCGGCCTCGCCTGGCCATGTGACTTTGTGATCGCCACGGATAAGGCCAAATTCGGTGCCAAAGATGCCTATCTGGGAATGATCCCCAGTTGGAGCGTGGGAATGGTGAGATTGGCTAAATGGATCGGACGGAGGAATGCCCTTGAAATCCTCCTGATGGGGCAATGGTTCTCCGGGGAGAAAGCGAAGGAATACGGATTGGTGAACAAAGTCGTGCCTCCGGAAAAGCTCATGGATGAGGCGATGGAAATCGCCAATCACCTCTGTACGGCCGCTCCTCTTGCCATTGAGCGTTTGAAGCAAGGGGTCAGGAAAACCCTTTTCGATAGTTTTGAGGAGGCTTGCCGGTATGAGGCGGAATCTTCCGATTTCATCAAGACGACCTGGGATGCAAAGGAAGGCATCCAGGCATTTATGGAAAAACGGAAACCGAATTTTCAGGGGAGGTAGAAGAAGAGGGTGCCTCCCTGACTAGACGTACTTATGATCGATTGCGCGCACATCGGCGATTTTTTCAAATAGGAGATGACGAGATGGCGATACCATTTGAGAGGGTGATCAATCCTCAATCTATTGCGATAATCGGAGCGTCGGAAGACATGGGAAAATTCGGGGGCCGCATCATCGGCTACCTGACCATGCATCGTTACAAAGGGAAGATTTACCCCATTAACCCGAAACGGGACACCATAAGGGGTCTTCCGTGTTATCGGAGCGTACTGGAAACGCCGGAGCCCCCTGACGTGGTCGTCATGGCCATTCCTCCTGCGGCGGTTGTGGAAACAATCAAGGAGTCCGCCAAACGAGGAGCAGGCTGCGCGATCATCATCACGACCGGCTTTGCGGAAATGAGTGAGCACGGGAAACAGCTTCAGGAGGAAATGTTACGAATTGCACAATCCGCAGGGATGCGTATCTGGGGTCCAAACTGCATGGGAATGATCAATCCGGTTGACGGTGTGGCTTTGTCGAGCACGTACAGCCAGGAAATCGAAGCATTGATACCGGGTTCCATCGGCATGGTTTCTCAAAGCGGCGGACTGTTTGCAGCCATGTACAATCGCGCCAACGACGAAAAGATCGGCCTTCGTGCCGTGTGCTCCACGGGGAACGAGGCGGATATCAACACGAGCGAAATCATGGAATTTTTTCTGGAGGAAGAAAAAACAAGGGTAATGGCTGCCTATACCGAGGGGTTTCGCAATCCACAGCGCTTTCGCAAGGTAGCCGAAAACGCCCTCGCGCTAGGGAAGCCCATCGTGACTTTCAAGGTCGGAGCCTCCGAACAGGGAAAACGGGCTGCTCTCTCCCATACGGCCAGCATGGCCGGCTCCGACCAATCCTTCAATGATCTTTGTCGCCAATTCGGCATCATTCGAGTCCATGAGCTCGAAACCATTCTTCCCACGGCAAACTTGTTCGCTCGTTATGGGATCTCTTCCGGGTCACGATTGGCCGTCATCGGTGCCTCGGGAGGACATGCAGGTATCATTCCCGACCGGGCAGAGGTTTTTGGGCTCACGCTATCGAAATTGTCATCTTCCACCCGGGAATTCCTGCACAGTGTTGTGGGCGCGACGCAATCCGTCAACCCGGCGGATCTGGCCATTGTCGATATGGACGTATATCGCAGATGCGTGGAGTCCATCGGCGGAGATCCGGAAGTAGACGCAATTCTTTACTCATTCGGCACCGTGCCCCAATGGGATAAGAAGATGGGGTATCTCATCGAGTACGGGAAAAGCGCCCGCGTGCCGGTATTCTTCTATACGCTTGTAGGAAGCAAAGCCGGCCGTATACCGGATCTGGCGAGAGAAGCCGGCATACCGTTCTTCTGGGACTTGGACCGCTGTCTAAAAGCGATTCGCGATTGGATGTGGTACGGCGAACTGCGCCGCAAACGGATGAAAGAGAAAAGCTGCTTGCCGAAGGCATATCAACCGGCCATACCGGAAAACATGGCACTGCCTCCAAAAACGCAGCTGAATGAGATGGAAGCGAAAGAAATCTTGGTCCGATTGGGAATCCGAACTCCTCTTTGTCGGGAGGTCCGTTCTGCAGATGAAGCAAAGAAGGCGGCAAGCGAAATAGGGTACCCTGTTGTCCTGAAGGGGGTCTCCTCGGAACTGGCCCACAAGACTGATATCGGGGCCGTGAAGCTGGACCTCAGGGATGGGGGCGAGGTAGGCCGCGCCTACGAAGAGATTATGGAGGCAATGAAGAAATCCTCTTCCCACCCCCATGTGGAAGGCATTCTTGTAGAGCATATGGTCACAGGCGGCATGGAAGTGATTCTCGGTGCGAGACGGGACCCCCAATTCGGTGCTCAGATTTTGGTCGGCCCCGGAGGGATTTTTGCGGAGATACTGGACCGGAAGGCGACCCGATTCACCCCCATAAGCCCCGACAATGCGCGGGAGATGATCGAGGAATCTCAACTGGGCCGATTGCTTTCCGGAAAGAGAACGGGAAGGCCCTTGGACGCCGATGCGTTGGTGGAAGCAATCCTCCGATTATCCGCTTTCATGGAAGGACTGGGGAAACGCGTCCAGGAACTGGACGTCAACCCTGTCATGGTGCTTCCCAAAGGGGAAGGAGTATTCGCGCTTGACGCTCTAATGATTCTCTCCGGGGCCTAGAAGGATTCGGCAGCCCGGATGAATCTCCCCTGTTTCCCGCTCTCTCCCTCGCTCGCCTGGCTGGCGAAGGAGAGAGGATGGGCGAGCTCTATTTCCGGGGGAATTTTTCAATTCGATATTCTTTGATGACGTCCTCATCCACGAGGATTCCAAGCCCTGGAAGGTCGGCAAGTCTTGCACGACCGTTTGAAATGACAGGTCCCTTTTTCAATATATCCGCTTCCAGCTTGAACCAGGGAGTCTCCGTGCTGATCACATTTGAAAACAAAAGGCTCAAATGAATGGTCGCCGCGCAGACCGGGCCGAATTTGAAGTTGTGCGGCGCAATGGGAATATTTCGCGCCTGGGCTAGAGCATAGACTTTGGTCGATTCGAGTATTCCTCCCGCCACCAGGACTTCCGGCTGGAGAATGTCCACGCAATCGGCTTCGAACATCCGCTCAAAACCATAGATGGTTGATTCGTTTTCTCCGCTGGCGATCGGGACCGGGGAACGGAGGCGAAGCTGAGCCAGCGCACGATAATCATCCGGAGGCCAGATCGGCTCTTCAAACCAGCCTACATTGTACTCTGCCAATTCGTTCGCGAACCTTTCCGCTTCCAGGGGGTTGAAAAAGCCGTTCACGTCCATGGTAATTTCCACGTCATCGCCCACCGCTTCGCGAGCCATTTTGACCGACTCGATGTCCACCTGATGCAGCTTCACAGACCGGAACCCAGCATCGACAGCCGCTTTCGCCACAATACCAACCTCCTCAGCGGTTCGGTAAGTCTGCATGCTGGCATAAACGGGGACCGTGTTATCTTCCGTCTCATTCGCAAGGGCTCTCAAAGAAGGGTAGGGAGCCACCGTCCGTTTCGCGACGCCGCCCAAAAGAGCGTGAACGGGCGCTCCATAATGTTTCCCGAGGATATCCCACAAGGCCATTTCCACGGCGCTCAGGGCATAAAAATAGATGCCCACACGTCCCGAATAGAAACCGGCGCGATACATGCGCTCATATAGACCGGCTACATTAGTCGCTTCCTGACCGATGAGATCCGGAGAAAGGGCATCGCGAATCACCGCAGCGATGGCGCTCGCCGAATTCCCGTAATACCCTTCTCCGATACCCTCCAGCCCGTTATCGCACTTTACCCGCACCAGCATGTAACATCCATAATTCCTACCGACCGGCTTTGGAAGGTTGGAAGCCGCCAGCGGGATATTTACATTTACCAATTCTATATCCGATATCTTCATCTCATCTCCATGTGTTCTCATCCGTTCAATGCCAAGACTTCACCCCTTTGAAGGAAACTCCGCACCATCACTTCTTTCCAAGAATTTTGAATTCGAATTGGAGGATAAGCGGAATCCGGCATTTGGATGGTATGGTGTAAATTACACCTGACTGGGTCGTAAATCCGGAAGAGGAGAAACATGCCTTTCTCCTCTCCGGGCAACCATTCTCAGTTTTTGATTTTGCCGAGCTTGACCAGAATCGGTTTGGTTTTGGCCGCGAGATCGTGATGGTATTTATCGACTGCGGCGCTGTCCATGAATGAAGCAGTCACTTCAAACGCCTTGCATATTTTTATAAAATCGGGGCTTTCCATCGCCTTCCGGCAAGCATCCTGAAGGATTTTC
>JAHECH010000219.1 GCA_024641835.1 Deltaproteobacteria bacterium | reverse complement strand
ATTCTTCTGCCCTACCATGCTCCTGGCCATGGTAGCACCCTTCTCGGTTCGGCTGGCCACTGAAAAACTCGACTCCGTGGGTGGCGTGGCAGGCAGGCTCTATGCGCTTTCCACTTTGGGTAATATGGCGGGAGTGCTTCTGACAACTTTTGTCCTGATTCCACTCCTCGGTAAAACGCGCATCTTCGAGACGGCAGGTATGATCACCTTGCTTTCCGCTCTGTTTGCCCTTTTTTCATACCGCCGGGCCCGCAGTTTATCACAGCCCCGGGTGATCGCCGTGCTTATCATCGCGCTGGCCGCAGGGCTTCTCACTGTGGCAAAACCGGAACTCATTCCCCTCGCAGACGCAGACGAGAGAGTGGAGGGCACCACAAAGGGATGGAGCATCATCAGCATGAAGGGACATGGCGATTATTTTAGGTTCCGTCGATTGATCGATGAAGCTGAATCCCCGTATCACCATATTGCTGTTATTGAAGAGAGGGCAGCAGAGAACGGCGAGTCCTTCGTGTCGGACCAAGGGAAAAGGTTCGAGACCCTTTTTTCGACAGCACCCTTCACCAATGTAAGGAAGCTTAAGTTTGATCAGTTCACTCAAAGCTCCATCATCCTTGATCACAAGGCTTCGATACGCCAACCTCTCGAGTCAGGAACGATTTACACGGACATGCTCCATCTGCCCTTTGTATTCAATCCTGACATACGCGACGTCCTTATCATTGGTGGTGGAGGGGGTGTCGTGCCCATGATCTTCAAACACGCCTATTCTGTTTCGATAGATGTGGTGGAGATTGATCCTGTGGTGGTCAAGGTAGCTCGCAAATGGTTCGGGTTAGAACAGGATGCGAAGCTGCGCATCTTTGTGCAAGATGGCAGAATGTTCATCGGTAAGACAAGGAAACTGTACGACCTCATCATCCTCGACGTTTATACGGCTGGTGACAGGATTCCTTTTCACCTCACCACCCGCGAGTTCCTTCTCCTCCTGAGGGATCGTCTCCGGCCTGAGGGTATCGCGGTGATCAATCTGATCAGTGCCCTCAAGGGTTCTAAGAGTCAACTCTTCTGGGCCGAGTTGAAAACCTTTCAACAGGTTTTCGGTGCGGATCACGTCTACGTATTCCCGGAGAGGCTTTCCAACCTGGGTCCGCTTGAGGATCCAAGGAATATCATGCTCGTTGCCACAGGACCGAACCTTACCAAGCTTTCGGCAACGGAAATCGCAGAATCAGCCCGCCGGCTCAAGGCTGAAAAGAAGATTCCTATCGCCTCCATCCCCCAACATGCCTCTCGTATGCTCACCGAAAAAGAGCTTTCCGCACTGCACCAAGATGCTCCTTTTCTTACCGACGATTACGCTCCCGTGGACATGATGATGGTCAGCTTGGATTAAGGGAAAGGCTGGGGTTTACCGCCCCGTCACCCTATTCCAGCTTAACCTGGCGCTCTTCGCCAAGATCGAAGTTTCTAAAATCCTTATAACTCTGATCTAAGGCGACGGAGATAGGAAGTTGCCTGCTCGTGGGCCCCCAGTGCTGGATCGGGCCCGGGCTGCTGAAAAGGTCTTCCTTGGCCCATCTCTCGCGGTTTTCCGCAAACACGACGAAAGAAGGGGAATTTATAGTGACGAGGGATTTCTCGATGACATGCTCCTGTTTCCCTTTCCGCATTTCACTCGTCACGAGACCGACCAAAGGAAGCGCCATGACCCTCCCCCCCTTGTCGAAATCAGTCACTGCCGCCATATACCCAGTCTTTCCGTCCAGTACGAGAGACCCTGCCGTCAAACCCAGGAGGAAGGCAAAGGCCGCATCAAAAAGGGTTGGCTTTGCGCTGCGACCTTCATAGCCAAGGAAATGGGACTGGGTGGACAATGACATACTCCTCACCTTCTCCACCTGCTCAGGAGTGGCGTCGATTCTGCTTTCCCCTTTCCCGAAGAACTTATCAGGGTGACGTTTCAGCTCCGAGACCCGATAGCGGATTTTCTCAACGAGCAATTTTTCGGTCTCTATCTGGGATACCTTTACGTTGCCGTGGTCGTCGCGATCCAGAATCAGCATCTCCTCCATTTCTTCGGGCAGGGACGCCATCAGCTGGGCGGACTGGGGTGAGAGGAGGGGATAGATGAACTCCTGCTTGTTTTTTAGGGTGGGAAGGTCCTGGATGTCACGCCCGTACTCTGCCAAGATTTTGTTCAGTTCCTGGATGAGCGTTCGCATCTCTGGAATGAACTCTACAAGACCCTCGGGAATAAGGATGACACCGTGGTTGATCCCCTTGAGCCTTCGCTCCGTAATCACCCAGACAATGTAGTCTACGATATCTTCCAGGGACATGTTCTTCTCAGCGATCTCTTCGGAGATCAGCGCAATAGCAGGTTTTGTCTGCAATGCAACCTCAAGGGTGATCTTGCTTGCGGTGCGGCCCATGAGCTTGACGAAATGCCAGTATTTGACGGCCGATGCCGCATCCTGGGTAAGATTGCCCACCAGTTCGGAGTATATTTTAGTCGCCGTGTCAAACCCGAAAGAGATCGGAAGGAGATTGCCCACGGCCATATCACCGTCTATGGTCTTTGGAATTCCAATGACGCTGCACCGAATGCCCTCCTTCTCAAAAACCTCGGCAATAAAAGCGGCATTGGTGTTCGAATCGTCTCCTCCCACGATGACCAACCCATCCAGCCTGTTTTTCAGCACCGTCTCCTTCAACTTCTCAAACTGATCTTGCGTCTTGATCTTCGTCCTGTCTGTACCCAGAAAATCGAAACCACCGGTATTCAGGATGTTCTGTAGGGCCTGACTTGATATCTCAAACACATCGCCGTTCAGCAGGCCTTTTGGACCTTTTCTTATTCCCAAGAGGCTGTTCCCCTTACCTAAGGCAGCCTTCAGGCCAGCCAGCACGTTATGGCCCCCTGCTGCGGGCCCGCCCGAAAACAAAACAGCCACTCTCTTCCCGGTGATACTTCGGAGCGATTCGTCGGCTATTCCCTCCAAAACGACATTCCTGTTCTTGGACAGGGTCTTGGGGAAAACCCGCTGAAGTTGTTCAGGGTTCTTCAGCGTCAGAGCGATGTTTGTTTCCCTGAAACGCGCAGGTCTAATCTCTCCGTCCTTTCCCAAGAAGACGGGACAGACCGGAAGGGGCATTTTTCGCGCCTCGTCTTCAAAAATCGAATGCCGTCCTTCGGTTTTTGTGACCTGCCCTGCAACCTCCTCGGAAATCATCTCCGCAGTTCCCACGCTAGACCTCCTCTCAGCAACGATTCAAGGGTGCCCATCAATACATATCATTCATTCGTGAAGTTCCTTTTTCGGCATGGAATATAGTGGTTTTGGCCTGGTGCGTCAAGGACGGGCAAAACGCTGCATCAAAGCTGCATCAAAGAGGACGAAGTTCCCCTGAGTATCTTGGCGAAGGTGAATGAAAGAGGGCGGTGTAGTACGAGAATGAAGAAAGCTCTCAAGCCTCCACGAAATGGAACTTGAAGGAAGGAAGTTCCAGGCATGTCAATTTGTTTCCGTAGACTGCGCCGGTATCGAGGCCTATCTTGTTCGCCATGATGAGAGGCTGAGAGAACGGGGTATGTCCAAAGATCACTCTTTTTCCGAAATGAAAATCTGAGAAAATGAAGTTATCCCTGATCCACAGGAGGTCCTCGAGATTCTGTTTTTCGAGTTCTACTCCAGGTCTGAAACCCGCATGGACGATGTAATAGTCATCGAGTTCAATCCACGTCTGGAGGGACTTCATAAACTCAATATGCTCTGCCGGAATGCGCAAATCGCCAAATCGCTCCTGGCCAAACCGGTAACTGTTCAGAGTCGCCGTGCCTCCGTTCAGAAAAAAGGTCGCAGGATCCCTCCCGCTGAGGAAATCAAGCAGAATGTGCTCGTGGTTTCCCAGGAGACATTCCACCATGGGAGAACGGCTCGATATGTCCAGGACAAAGTCAATAACGCCGCAGGAGTCCTCCCCCCTGTCCACATAGTCGCCCAGAAAAATCAGCCTATCCCTCTCAGGCTTCCAGTCGATCTTGTTCATCAGCTTTTGAAGCATGTCGAGGCAGCCATGGACGTCGCCGACGATGAAAATCTTTTGTTCCCGCATTATGACCCCAAAACGAGCCTTATCCTCTCCCGCGAATCCAAACGCTTCAGGCCTGCTTTTCGTGCCGCATCCAATGCGCCCCTGTACTCTTGCGAAGTCAGACGGCGGTCAACGAATTCATCCCTGTGCGCTGTTCCGCAAGGCCTATACTGATCCATCACGTTGAGATAGGTGTTCGCGGATACCTCTTCGGCCAAAAACTTGAAAACCTGTTCGCTTCCCGCAACCCCATTCGGCATGACCAGGTGCCTAACCAGCAACCCTCTCACAGCAATTCCATCATCGTCAGTCACCAGGTCTCCCACCTGCCTGTGCATCTCTCTGATCGCATCTGCAGCCACTTCTCGGTAATCGGGGGCTTGGCAATACCTATCTGCCCACCGGTTGTCCCAAAATTTGAAGTCGGGCATGTAGATGTCAAAAACACTGTCCAGGAGCTTCAAAGTTTCAACACGGTCATACCCTCCCGAGTTGTAGACGAGGGGAACCCGCAGTCCTTTCATGATGGCGTATGGCAGTGCCTCGAGCAACTGTGGCACCACGTGAGTCGGTGTAACAAAGTTGATATTATGACAACCCCATGCTGCGAGCTGAAGCATCATGGAAGCGACCTGCTGAGGCCCTACCTCCAAACCTTCCTTTTCGTGACTGATCTCAAAGTTCTGACAGAAATTACAGAGGAGATTGCAGGAGCTGATGAAAAGGGTCCCTGAACCGTGCTTGCCCACCAGGGGCGCCTCTTCCCCGAAATGGGCATTGTAGCTCGCCACTTTTGCATTTCTGCCGGTGTCGCAGAATCCTTTATCTCCCTCCAACCGATTGACTTTGCATTCCCTGGGGCAAAGACAACAAGACCTAAGCATGGCAAGAGCCTTCTCGGTACGCTTTGCCAGTTCTCCTTCTCGGTAAAGTCTCAAATAAGACGGCTCGGTCATTCACACCAAAAATGCAAATAGCACCCCCCTGCCAAGCCACATGCTTCAGCAGGGGGATCTCTGATCTGGTACCCCATTCATGGGGTCAGATCATTTATCTGTCCCGGGTCTGGCCAAAAATCCTTAGGAGCATCAAGAACAAGTTGATAAAATCGAGGTAAAGGGACAAGGCGCCAAGAATCGCGCCTTTCCTGACCACAGTCCCTTCCACGTCAGCGGGTTGGGTCGATGCCATATACTTCAGCTTTTGGGTGTCGTAAGCTGTCAGGCCGATAAAAACGAAAACGCCGATGTAGGTCACGGCCTTGGTCATGGTGCTACTGGCGATGAACATATTAACCACCGAGGCGATAATAATACCAAAAAGTCCCATCATGAGAAATCCACCCAGAGAGGTCAGATCCCTTTTGGTGGTCCAACCATAAAGGCTTACCGCCAGAAAGGTTGCCCCACAGATGAAAAAGGTGCTCACGATAGAAGCACGAGCGTACACAAGGAATATGAAAGATAAGGTTAGACCGTTCAGCCCCGAGTAAACCAGAAACAGAGCCGTCGCCGTCGCCGCACTCATCCTGTTGATCCAGCCGCTGATACAAAATACGAGCGCAAGCTGAGCCACAATAAGAGCAATGAGAACGACGCCGTTTCCGTAGATCAAGCGAAGCAAGGAGTCAGAATTCGCTGTGTACCATGCGACGACTCCGGTCAGGCCAAGCCCCACCGCCATCCAATTGTAGACACTTCTGACATAATCATTGACCAAAACCTCAGTTCTCTGCTTGAGAACGGTCTCGGATCGCATGTTCTTAACCTCCTCCCACGTTTCTCAGCATATTATAAGGTTTTCAAGTCAAACTTCAAGCCCGAAAAACCCATGTCCTTCGACCAGATAACCCCTTTCTTTATGATTCCTTCTTCCCTGCTCTCTCTCTCAGAATCGCGATCCTTTGCAAAAATGGGGGGTGGGAGTAGTGAAAGAAAACGTACAGGGCATGGGGGTGGAGATTTGAAAGGTTATCCATGGCCATCTTTTTGAGAGCTCGAATGAAAGGGCGAGGATTACCCAGCACCCTGAGAACGTGAAGGTCAGCCTCCCGCTCGAAGCGTCTTGAAATCCCTGAGGCGATGGGGGACAGAAAGAAGCTGAGGGGCTCCCAAAGCACGGCAGCCAGGAAGAGCCCCGCATAAAGCGGCCTGTAGTCAAACCCAAAGCTATCGTACATTATCCTCCAGGAAACCAGTCGGGACGCAAGGTATAGGAACATCAGTGAAGTGACAGCGAGGAGAATGATTTGTTTTTTCAGGTGACCTCTCTTGATGTGCCCTACCTCATGGGCGAGAATGGCTAAAATTTCGTCCTCCTCATGGGAGCCGAGCAATGTATCAAACAGGACGATTCTCTTTGTTTTTCCCATCCCTGCCACATATGCATTGGAATGCCGACTCCTTCTCTTGGCATCCATTTCATAGACACCGCTGATCATCAATCCTTCCCGTTCTGCCAGGCCGCTGATTTTCTCTGCGAGCGGCCCGGGAGAGATGGGCGTAAACTTGTTGAAAATAGGTGCGAGCAGAGTGGGATAAAGCAGCAACATCAACACCTCGAAAGAGAAGAAGATGACCCATGCCCAGATCCACCATGTCCTTCCTGTGTACTTCACCATGAGCAAAAGACAGGAAATCAGGGTGCCCCCAAGAACAATACTCAAAGCGCCTGACTTGAGAAGGTCCATAAACCAAGTCCTGAATGTTCTTGTGTTAAAACCATATTTCTCTTCGAGGATAAAGACATGGTAGTACCCAAAAGGCAGTGCTATGAGAGCCCCCGCTATGCTTGGAATGGAGAAGAAGAGGAGACCTTGAACGACAAAGGGAAAATGCGCGATGTTCTTGGCGACCCATGGCAAGAGGCCGGAGAGAATGAGATAAAGGAGAACAGCCTTACCGGTCAGTCCTCCGATCAAATCCAACCAGAGGTTCTCGATGCTATAGCGCCCGATGCGGATGAGTTTTTCAGGCTCAATAAGACCTTCAAACTCAGGTGGGACCTCTTTCGCATGTCTT
>JAHECH010000218.1 GCA_024641835.1 Deltaproteobacteria bacterium | reverse complement strand
GGAGCCTGTTGCAAACTAAGCCCGCACATTATTTCCCTCCTTGAAACGGCCTCCTTGTTTTCTCAACCTTTCTGACCGGAGCCGGTTGTTTCTTGCCCTTCCTCCAGTCTAAAAAACTGTACGAGAGTAGCGATCTTCTCAATATGCTCACGGTGGGTGCGTAGCAGTTCTCTTTGGGTTTCGGTCATTTCGTTACCCTTACTCATGGACTGCTCGATTTCGTCCATGGATTTAAACGCTACGTCAGTCGCCTCTCTTACGCTCCTTAATTTCCTGCGGAGTTTCTCTAACATGTTGTTGAGGGCTTCTGCCTCGGTTTCCAAATAATCTCTTTCTCTTACGTTGATTCGCAGTAGCAGGTTTCCGTCTCCGACCTGTTCAAAAGTGCTTCGAAACCGACGGAGTGGGCCCACGACTTTGTGGAATGCACGGAATGAGTGAACCCCTAATGATATGACAAGCAAAAGAACAGCACCCCAGACCCAGAATTGATTATCCAGTAACCTGTTAGCAGCGTAGCCCCTGATTTCCAATTTCAGGCTTTTGTCCAGCATGTCAGCTACATCTGGGGCGAAAGCGCTAAACAAAAGAAAGCAAACAACGACAAATCCGTAAATCAGGGTCATGGCGAAGAATCGGTATTGGAGGGAGCTTACGACTGGAAAGGTTCGCCGTCGCTCTTTCCGGGCTGCCATAGAATCTCCTTTCTATTTATTACAGAAATAACAACCACATATGGCCCATCTAGAGTTCATCCTGTCGAGGTGGACGCTTGCTGGCGAAATTCCGGTTCCGAGTATTCATACCTTGAACAGCCGTCGCCTGTGATAGCCGACATGCAAGATTCATGCCTTCTTAAAGAACACTCGAAAATACGGCTACTTAGGCACAAGCATTCCGAGGATTCCTTTAATGAAGGACAAAAATTGTCTGATATTAGTTGGACTGTGACAAATTTCGTCAGAACAACATCAAACGTCCTGTAATGCCCCCTAGAGTCAATACCAATTAAGCTGCTAATTTCTCTCTGTACTCAGCCGGTGCAGAGTACCCTAGTTCTTGATGAGGCCGGTCAGTATTGTACTCTTCGATCCATGACTCTATGACTGACTTCGCATCCCGGAACGATGTTCCATACTAAAGCGGATCTTCTTTTTACAAAGGAAAATTTCTGAGAATCGTCAAAAAAATCTTGACAAGGGCATCTCTCTATGTAACTAGTGTTAGGTACAAAAAGTTTTTGAAAGGCGCCCAGGGAATCAATCCTGGTCAGCATGCCAGTTTTTAGGGGTGCTTATTGGTTGGCGGATTTGTGGACAAATCGCTTCTTTGATTGCGGAGTTGAAGTTGGACAAAGACGAAATACTGAGAATTGTCTCGAAGCTTTTCAAGGAGAAAGGCTTCTATAATACCTCCATTAGCGAGATTTCCGAAAAAGTCGGCTTAAAAGGTGGTTCTCTTTATTACCACATCAAGAGCAAGGAAGATGTCCTATTTAGTATTTGCGAGCATGCGATTAATGGGCTCTTGTCTAAGTTGGAAACAATAGTGAATACAGATGCCGCTCCCGATGTTAAGCTGAAGAAGATCATAGAAAACCACGTCGATTATTTCACTAAAAATCTTTATGAGACATCTGTTTTTCTCATAGAGACAAAGGCACTACGGGATAAATATCAGAAAAGCTATAAATCGAAAAGGGACCAGTTTGAGTTACATGTTAGGAATGTTTTACAGGAAGGAATGAAGAAAGGGGTATTTAGGAGAGCGGATGTAAAATTGCTAAGCTTTGCAATCCTAGGGGCGCTTAATTGGATGGTCATCTGGTACAACCCGGAAGGGGAATGGGGAGCGGACAAGATCAGAAAAGAGTTCACCAAACTGATTTTTTCCGGCATTGAAAAGAGGTAAACTCCTGTAGAACAAAATGGATATATGGAGCTGGAGGATAATCGATTTGGTTGGGCGTAAAAAGGGAAATATATAGCAAGAAGATTTTTTTTTGCAAATTGTGTAACTAACGCTAGATACAAAATAGTCCTGTTGGATTGGCCTAAGTAGCATAGTGGGAGCCACCAAGCGATGAGGAAGGACAGTTATTTTGCCCTCCAAAGGGATTGTGACTGCTTAAGGAAAAGGAAGGATATCCGGGACGGCCAAGAAAACCTTTATGGCCGGAAAAGTTCATAAAGACAAAAGTATGAAGGCGAGGTGACAAGCGTGATAACAGTAGGCTTGGATTTAGGAGGAAAGGACGTGAAAGCATTGCTGCTCAGGGACGGTTTGGTAGTCACCAGAGCGAAGGCACTGGGCGGGTTCGAGCAGGCAAGGGTGGCAGAGGAGCTTCTCGAAAAAGTCATAAGAGACGCCGCCGCTAACAGAAAAGATATAGCCAGGACGGGAGTTACAGGAAGTGGCAAGAAATTTGCGCCATCTCACGATGTAGAAATCACAGAGGTTGGGGCAGCGGCAAAAGGCGCTTTTTTTGTTGTCCCTTCTGCTAGGACAATCATCGATTCAGGAGCGGAAGACACTCGTGGGATAAAAGTCGGGGATAATGGTAAACTGAAAGATTTCGCTACCAATGATAAGTGCGCCGCTGGCGCGGGTGCATTTGCCGAGTCGATGGCTCGGGCTCTCGACGTGACTCTCGAAGATTTCGGCAAGATTTCACTTAAATCGACAAAGCACGTACCTATAAACTCACAGTGTGTTGTATTCGCGGAATCCGAAGTTGTGAGCCTCATAAACTCTAAGAGAGAAAAGGAAGATATTGCTCGCGCTATCAACGATGCGCTGGCTCAAAGGGTCATTGCGATGGTGAAGAGGGTTGGAGTTGAAGAGGATATTGTTGTTGTAGGGGGGCTAGCTAGGAACGCCGGTTATGTGGACGGCTTGAAGCGCGGCTTTAAAGCCAAGGTGTTTGTTCCAGAATATCCTGAATATATCGGCGCCCTGGGAGCTGCCTTAGCCGCAGCAGAAGCATAAAAAGGGGGTGCAGGAATGATCGGTGAGGATAAAGAGATGATAAATGATATTCGTGAAAAAAGAGAACTGTGGCGATGGGAAGAATCGCGATGGAACAATCCTGATATAGATTGGAGAGAAGGAGACATTGTCAGTGCCGGAATAGATGTGGGTTCGGTTAGCAGCCAGTGTGTAATAATGGTTGATGGGGAGCTCTATGCTTTTAGTAACTTGCGAAGTGGGGCAGGTAGTGAGGATAGCGCCCGGAAAGCTTCAAGCATGGCATTAGAAGGTACGGAAATGACTTTAGAAGATTGGGATTACTGCGTTGGTACAGGGTATGGCAGGGTCTATGTACCAATGTCAAAAAAGGCTATCACGGAGATTGCCTGCCATGGAAGAGGCGCGAACTGGATGTATGGGCCCAATGTCAAAACAATCCTTGATATGGGTGGTCAGGACTGCAAGGTCATTAGGGTCGATGAAAAAGGAAAAATCCTCAATTTCGCCATGAATGACAAGTGTGCTGCGGGTGCCGGTCGCGGAATGGAGGTTTTCGCAGACTTTGTGGGGGTGGCGATAACAGAAGTGGGTGAACGATCCTTTGATATCGAAAAAGAGCCGCCCGCAGTTTCCAGTACATGCGTTGTATTCGCCAAGTCGGAGGCCGGAAGCCTCTTGAAAGAAGGGTGGAATGTCAATGATGTTTTGGCATCATATGCTTCCGCAACCGCCCACCGGGTAGTAGAGTTAATGGAGCGTGTCGGCATGGAGCCTGAGCTCGCAATCACGGGAGGGATTGCCAAGAACAGGGGAGTGACCGAGAGGATAGAGAGAGATATTGGGATGAAGTTTAAGGATAGAAGCTGGCATAATTCCAAGTATTCAGAGAGGGGATACCCCTTTGATACTCAAATCGCCGGTGCTCTTGGTGCCGCACTTTTTGCCAAAGCATTGGCGGAGAAAAATAGAGGTAAGGGAAAATAGAGATGCTGGCAAACTGGGGCTATCAGGACGGATCAGGCAAGTACTTTATTACCATAGACACTGAGAAATGTGATGGGTGCGGAAAATGTGCGGAGACGTGCCCACAAAAGGCGCTTGAGGTTGGTGAAGACCCAGTCGATCCACTTCGCGAAGAGCCGGTAGCTTTTGTTGTCGAGGAGCACCGTAAAAAGTTGAGGTTCACCTGTTCCCCGTGCAAGAAGTATCTTACCGCCCGGGGGGGAAGCGCAGCGAGCAGAACGCCGCCTGAACTAGTGGCCCAGGAGATAAAAGAACTCCCCTGTGTAGCGGCGTGTGAAAGAGAAGCGATAACTCACTCTTGGTGACATGATGCAGGTCGGGATAACAATAGATGGCTCGAATCTAGAAGTAGCGGAAGGATTAACGATATTAGAAGCAGCTCAAAGAGCTGGAATTTACATCGCTAGCCTCTGTTATCATCCCGATTTACCACCGTTTGACTCAGCATCCCCTTCTCAAGTCGTCTACCAGGGGCGACGGAAAATTGAGGGAACAACGGAGGGATATGAGGGGTGTCAGCTCTGCCTCGTCAAAATCGAAGGAGAAGGTATAAAGGCTTCCTGTAATACCGCTGTACGGGAAGGTATGGTTGTACAAACCAACGACGCAGAACTCAAGGAACTCAGGCAGGCGAATCTGGCAAGAATTCTATCTGAACATCCCCACATGTGTTTAGTGTGCTCCCAACAGCAAGGGTGTGACCTAAAAAGGTGTATCAGCAATATACCGGAGAATGAGCGTTGTTGCCAGAAGCTTAAGGTTTGTGAATTGAGAAAGTTGGCGGCCTATATCGGAATTAGCGAAGACATTTCCCCGTATGTTCCCAGAAATCTGCCTCTGGTGGAAGATGACCCTCTGTTTTTGAGAGACTACAACTTATGTATTCGTTGCACTCGCTGTGTTCGGGTCTGTAATGACGTGATGGGAGTCGGCGCGCTCACCTTCACCACCACTTTTGAGGGTGTGACTATTGGGACAACAGCAGCAACGCTTGAAGATTCAGGATGCAGGTTTTGTGGAGCCTGTGCGGAAGTGTGCCCTACAGGCGCCATAAACGACAAAGGGATGATCTGGGCAGAACGCAGGGCAGCCCTTACCCCCTGCGCCAGTGCCTGCCCCGCTGGTATTGATGTCCCTCTATATGTCGGATTAATTGCAGAGGGAAGATTTCTCGAAGCGATAGCCGTCGTAAGAGAAAAAATTCTTTTTGCCGCTACCTTGGGCCGGGTCTGCTTTAAGCCTTGCGAGGATGTTTGCAGGCGGACGAATTTGGATGAGGCGGTCGGTATTAGAGAATTGAAGCGTGCTGCCGCTGAATATAGTGGCGGCCCGCTAGGAAGGAATGCGGAAGCTGCCAGCGAGACAGGTAAGAAAGTCGCCATTGTTGGTTCAGGACCCGCGGGAATGACCTGCGGTTTCTACCTGGCAAGGGGGGGACATCAAGTTACTATTTTCGAGGCATTACCCGAACCGGGTGGCATGCTGAGATTTGGAATTCCAGAGTACAGGCTTCCTCGCCAAATCATAAAAGCGGAAATTGAGGAAATAAAGCAAGTGGGCGTGGATATAAAGATGAACACCAAGGTTGAGTCCTTGGATGAAATCTTTGAGCAGGGTTTTGACGCTGTTTTTCTTGCGATTGGACTCTCTAAAGGCCTGCGTATGGGTATTGAGGGAGAAGATCTTCCTGGAGTCACCGACGGTATATCGCTCTTGAGGGATATAAACCTGGAAAAGAGCGTGGAACTCGGAGATAGGGTAGGAGTGGTGGGAGGCGGAAACGTGGCTCTGGATACGGCGAGGAGCGCCCTTCGTTTTGGAAGCAAGCACGTAGATATCATTTACCGGCGCACTCGTAGGGAGATGCCAGCCTATGACGAAGAGATTGAGCAGGCATTAGAGGAAGGTGTTCACATTCTTCCTCTTTTGATGCCGAAGAGGATCTTTCGGAGCAATGGAGAGCTCAGACTGGAATGCTTTCAAATGGAACTCGGAGAGCCTGATGAACGAGGCAGGAGAAGACCTTTTCCTATCAGCCGCAGCCATTATGTTGCGGGTTATGACAATGTGATCATAGCCGTCGGGCAGAGTGCCGATTTTCCAAAAAGACTGGATTTATCAGTCACGCCAGCGGGTACCGTTCAGATTGACTCGGGCACCCTGAGAACTTCAAGAAAGGGAGTTTTTGCGGGAGGAGATGTGGTTAGCGGTCCGGCGTCGGTTCTTGAGGCCATTATTATGGGGAAAAAGGCGGCCCAAGGAATAGACCAATTTTTGGGCGGACAAGGCTTGATTGAAAAGAGAAAACCCGAGCCGGAAGGATTGAGCCTGTATCTGGGGAAGGAAGAGGCCTTTTGCGCATTAAACAGGGTGAAAATTCCAGAGTTGCCGGGGAAGGAAAGAGCGTGTGACTTTGACGAGGTAAGGCTTGGATATAGCGAAGAACAGGCAATTCAGGAGGCAAAGCGTTGCTTAAAGTGTAACCTCAGGCTACTAATCAGCACCTCCCCGACGCCGCCAGAGGGATGGCTTGAGTTCGATGTGGAAAGCGTCAAAGAGGTCCCGGAGATTGAGGGTGTCTTCAAGTTGTTTGATATGGAGAAGAATGTAATTTACATCAAAGGCGCAAGAAACTTGTCGGAGGAACTGACAGAATCTCTGGGTAACTTCGGAGGAGTAAGATATTTCACCTGGGAAGACGAGCCGATGTACTCTAAGAGAGAGACTGAGCTACTGGAGCAATTTATGCAGCAATATGGCAGATTGCCAGAGTTAAACATTGATTCAGATGATGACCTTTATTGAAAGTACGTTATGAAATAAGAAAGGAGAAGAGACCCAAAATGGGAGCGGTTGAAAAGTTTCAGGAGATATACGGAAAGAGGGATGAATATGTGGCTGGGTGGAAATCCAGAAACCCTAAAAGTAAGGTGTTGGGATGCTTTTGCACATATGTTCCCGAGGAGATCGCTTATGCGGGCGGAGTCTTGCCTTTTAGGCTTTTGGGAAATCATGAGATAGAGGATGACACGGCACCTCATATTTTTGGGATGTTTTGCCCGTTCTGCCGCGATGTCCTTGCTCAAGGTCTTAGGGGAAAGGCTGATTACATTGACGGTATCTCCGATGGC
>JAHECH010000217.1 GCA_024641835.1 Deltaproteobacteria bacterium | reverse complement strand
CTAAGAAGAAGGATGCTATTAGCCCCGGGAACCTTGTAAAACGCTGTCCCAGGTTCGACAGAATGTGTAAATCGACAACAATAGGCACAGGACCGTGCAAAGCCAGAAAGCAGGGTAGCGTAAACCTCGTTGTCCCATGCCTCCAAAAGCCGAAAGCGATGTTGAAGACCGCACTGCGGGTGCCACTTCAAACAGTGAAACCGTAAAATGTGAATTCATTCTTCGCTCACATCCGTGTAACTATGCCGATCAGCAGATGGAGAGGAATTGGGGTTACGCTTGCATAATCGCATTAATTCAGGCAAGGACCCCAAAGGGCAACTTGAAGATCATGGGTCTTGCCTTATAAAGAAGATAACCTGCTCCTGCACCAGACCGCAGGAAGGCCGGTTTCTCACAGGGAGCTCATCCTGTCCCGTGTTCATCCTGAAGGTTCCGGAATATTTCCATGCTTTCCTTCAGCATTTCAGGGACGGGCAGATGGTAGGGGCATTTTTCCACACACTCGCCGCACTCCACGCATTTTTCCCCTGTGGCAACCGCGTCCTTCGACGTGACCAGGAGCTGCTTTGGGGTGAAGCGTTTTGCCTGTGTTTTGACAAGCAGAACGCTTGGGATCTGAACGCCCTGCTCACAGGGCATACAATACTCGCAGCGATGGCAGAACCGGCCACCCAATTCATTCCGAATCGTTTGGATCTCTTGCCGGTCCTCCCGGGTTAAAGGCTTGCGATCTTTGTAATAGCCGACAATCTCCTCGATTTCTCCTATGGACTGGATACCCGGTATAGGGACCACCTCCGGGTATTGCTGGAGAAAGCGAAAACAAAGATCTGCCCTGTCCAGGAGCCCGCCGCCCAGAGGTTTCATGGCGATGATGCCCATGCCTCGTTCACGGGCAGCAGGAAATACGCTATCAAGGGGATCATTTTCGATGAAATTGAAGGGGAACTGAAGAGTGTCGAACTTGGCGAGGTTCATCGCTTTCATGGCGATACCCGGGTTATGCGAAGAGAATCCAACCGCTCTCGCCCTTCCTTCCCCCTTCGCCTTGGTCAGAACATGGTAAGCCCCTCCAGGGCCAAGGACTCTCTCCAGATCTTCCTGATTGGAAACATTGTGGCACTGGATCAGATCCAGCCGGTCTGTCCTGAGGCGGTCGAGACTCATAGCGAGTTCTTTTGCTGCTCCTTGTGCGTCTTTGGCAAAGACTTTCGTAGCAATCACCACCTGGTCCCTGTAAGGCTCGAGAGCAGCGCCCAGCTTTTCCTCGCTATCCCCATAAACGTGGGCCGTGTCAAAGAAGCGGATACCCAATTCGAGGCAATGTCGGATGATCGCCTTAGCTTCGTCCATGGTTACCCGTGTGATGGGAATTCCCCCGAAACCGAGTTCTGTCACCTTGAGCCCGCTCTGTCCCAGGGCAACTGTTTTCATGTCTTGTAACCCTCCCTTGCAGTGCTCCCACGATGCACCAAAAAAAATCTGCACAACTTTTCAAAATATAACATTATATATCATTGCTGTCCAAGAACGGTTTCAAGCGGGCTCGTTGATTGGATACGTACGTGTTTTTGCACGCTGCCCCCATCAGCCGGGTATTCAGGTTCACTGTTTTCCGGATCACCTGGCCAGGGGCGCGGGGGTCCATTTTAAGAACAAAACCGAGCGCTCCTCGAACGGAACGAAGTGGAGTGCTCCTCAAGCGAAGCGATCCCAATATGGCCTTGGATGGCTGTTCCCGGCAAGCCCTCTGCCCGCCTGTCCCACCCCCGGTGGGGCCTCACCCGTCACCTAAGGCTGATCACCGGGCAGCGATTTCTTCGTTTCTCTATTTTGAAAGAGACCCCCGCGCCCCGGCAAAACGGCAAGGTCGTTCTTGGACAGGCATGATTACGTACCGCAATTGATTTACCAAGACAAGGGCTTTCTGGCTTGCCCTGACATGGAAAAACGGGTGGTTGACTTCTGAGGAAGGGTCAGGTTAGGGTTTGAATCAAAGAACTGTGAGGAGGAGGGAATGAGATGGGGCGACCGGTCGACTTTTCCATATCAGGGGCTTATCGAGCAAAGTATCCGGGTGTCGCATTTGGATATACCCTGATCACCGGATGCCAGCCGCTTAAGGATCCGCAAGGGTTTGATCAATACAAGCGAAAGCTGCTCCGAAAAATGAGAAAGCGAGAAACCCTGGCAGAAATCACAAAACGCATAGATCTATATGACCGCTTTTTTCAGAGCTTCGGATTTGAGTGCCCCCTGCCAAAACACCTGAAAAGGACCGTCAACAGCGGCTTTCCCCGGTATAACCTTATGGTAGACGCACACTTCATGGCAGAGATGTGCGCAGGCATTCTCGTCGCCGTGACGGACTTTGATCGGTTTGACGGAAAACTGACACTGGATGTAGCCAAAGACGGGGAGACCTGTCGCGGCATGGGCGACAGAGAGTTCATAACCAAAGAGGGAGAAATCGTCTTCAGGGATGAAAAGGAGATTGTCTGCGTTCTCTGTCAGGGGGCGGATGAAAAGACGAGAGTGAGAGATGATACCCGGGATGTTTTTTTCTACGGCTATGCTGTTCCTGGAGTGGAAGCTGAGCCTCTGAGAGAGGGTTTAACCGTTGGGGCTGAGACCATGTCCCAATTCGGGGGTGGGAAGGTTGAGATGGTGGAGGTCTTTTTTTGAGCCATGCAAAAAAAATGCTTGACAGGCTTTGGAGAAGGGATTATCATCACCCATTATTTTAGTAGGAAATCATTGGAATATGCTGCATCTGCTTAACAACGTCGTCGTTATTACCACCGCAATGGGGATAGTCCTATCCCTATTGCTCCTCCTTTGCGTCGTTGACCTTCGACGCCCGGGCCTGGTGATGACATAAGCGTTGACATAAGATCCTTCCGAAACCGTTATCAGGCCCACCTGATAACGGTTTCGTGTTTTATGGGGAAATGGAGAGTAGCCATGGGAAAGCAGATTATCCTCTATGATACCACGCTGAGGGATGGGACCCAGGGAGAAGAGGTCAACCTTTCAGCGGAGGACAAACTGAAGATTGCCCACAAGTTGGATGATTTTGGGGTTCAATATGTGGAGGGAGGGTGGCCAGGCTCGAATCCCAAGGATGCGCGATTCTTTGAAATGGCGCGCAAGGGGGCTTTTAAAACAGCGAAGATTACGGCCTTTGGAAGTACCCGCCGCCCCCGGACTCGCCCCGAGGATGATGTGAATATTAGGGCTCTTCTTGAAACCGAAGCAGAGACACTGACCGTATTCGGGAAAAGTTGGGACCTCCATGCATCTGAGATTCTCGGCGTTTCCCTGGATGAAAACCTGGCCATGATTGAGGATACGTTGCGCTACCTGAAGAAAAGGGATCGCCGGGTGATCTATGACGCGGAGCACTTCTTCGACGGCTACAAAAGAAATCCTCCCTATGCCCTGAGGACGATCAAGGGGGCAATTAACGGCGGGGCGGACACCATTGTCCTGTGCGACACCAACGGGGGCAGTATGCCTGAGGAGATTCGAAGAATCATGCAAGAGGTGATGCCTCAAATCTCCATCCCCGTTGGAATTCATACGCACAATGACTGCGGGCTGGCTCTTGCCAATACGATAGTTGCTGTTGAGCAAGGTGCGGTGATGGTACAGGGAACCATCAACGGCTATGGAGAGAGGTGTGGAAACACGGATCTTGTCTCGGCAATAGGAAATCTTCAGGTCAAGATGGGTTATTCCTGCATCCCCCATGAGAATCTTCGGAAGCTGACGGAGCTTTCCTACTATGTGAGTGAGGTGGCCAACATCCCACCATCGGGAGAGAGACCTTTCGTTGGAAAGAGCGCATTTGCCCACAAAGGGGGTGTTCACGTGAGTGCCATCCTGAAGAATCCTGCCGCCTACGAGCACATTGAACCGGAGTTTGTGGGAAATCGGAGGCGTGTTCTTGTTTCGGACCTTTCAGGGAAAAGCAATATTGAATACAAGGCAAAGGAGATGGGGATCAGGGTGGGGGGTAATGGTTACGACAGCGAAAAGATCGTCAGCGAGATCAAGCGCATGGAAGACCAGGGGTACCAGTTTGATGCAGCAGAAGGATCCCTGGAACTCTTGATCAAGAAAGTGACGGGCCAGTTTGAAGAGCCATTCAGGCTCGAGGCTTTATGGGTAACGATGGAGAAGAACGGGTCCGGGCCCAGCACTTCTCATGCCACCGTCAAGATCTCCGTGGCCGATGATCATGAGATTACCGCGGCAGAAGGTGATGGCCCGGTGAATGCTCTGGATAATGCCCTCAGAAAAGCGCTGAACAAATTCTTCCCCCAGATCCAGGGAATGGGGCTGGTGGACTTCAAGGTGCGTGTCATTGATGGGAGTGACGGGACAGCCGCCAGAGTGCGGGTGCGAATCGAGTCGAGGGATGCGAGCGAGACTTGGTCAACCATCGGGGTTTCTGAAAACGTGATCGAAGCAAGCTGGCAGGCTCTTGTGGACAGCATCCAGTACAAACTCTCAAAAGTGTTGAAGGGGAAAAGATGATGGACAGGGATAGAGACGAAGCTAGGGAGGAAATCGCCGCGGATTCCATGAGGGAATGGAATCTGCGGAGGGTCCTTAGGGCTTAACATCCTGAAAAACGCATCAATCCCAGAATTCCTCATTTCGAAATCAGGAGGTTATAAATCTATGGACCAAATCATTATATTTGATACTACCCTTAGAGACGGTGAGCAGTCTCCCGGTGCGAGTATGAATGCCGCGGAAAAACTTCGCCTTGCTGTACAACTGGAGAGGCTGGGTGTTGATGTGATGGAAGCGGGATTCCCGGCTGCTTCTCCCGGTGATCTCGAAGCCGTAAGACTCATCGCATCCAGAATCCGAAATGCCCAAGTGGCTGCCCTTGCACGGGCTTCAAAGGAGGATATCGACAAGGCCTGGGCGGCGATTCGAGATGCCGCTCATCCAAGGATTCATATCTTTATCGCCACCTCTGATATTCATCTGGAGCACAAATTGAGAATGACCCGGCCCCAGGTGCTGAAAGCCGCGGCGGAAGCAGTGAGGTACGCCAAGAGCTTTACGGAAAACGTAGAATTCTCTGCTGAAGATGGATCGAGAAGCGATCCCGACTTTCTCTGCCAGATATTTCAGGCTGCCGTGGAGGCGGGTGCAACCACGGTTAACCTGCCGGATACCGTGGGTTATGCCATGCCAGAAGAGTATGGCGCACTGATCTGTTATGTCTTAAAGCACACCCCTGATATCCACAAAGTCATTCTGAGCGTCCACTGCCACAATGACCTGGGGCTCGCCACCGCCAACAGCCTTGCCGGGCTCAAGGCGGGCGCTCGCCAGGTTGAGGTCACCATCAACGGTATCGGTGAGAGGGCGGGGAATACTTCCCTGGAAGAAGTGGTGATGGCCCTGTACACACGCAGAGAGCTTGTGGGACTTACAACCCGCATCAATACCAGGGAGATTCATCCTGCAAGCAGGCTGGTCAGCATGATCACGGGGATTGTAGTCCAGCCCAACAAGGCTGTAGTTGGCGCCAATGCGTTTGCCCATGAGGCGGGCATTCATCAGGATGGGGTTCTGAAAAACAGAATGACTTACGAGATCATGGAGCCTGAGACGATAGGCCTATCCGCCAACCGCCTGGTCCTCGGAAAGCATTCAGGCCGGCATGCTTTCAAGAATAAACTGGCTGAACTGGGATATGATCTCTCAGATAAGGATCTTAACCGGTTGTTCGAGCGATTCAAGGAACTGGCTGACAAGAGAAAAGAGATCCTGGACGAAGATATCGAAGTGCTCGTTGCAGAGGAGATCCTTCGGGTTCCAGATAAATTTGAGTTGGATTACCTGACCGTGGTAACCGGCACCGTGGCTGTCCCCACGGCCACCGTAAAGCTGCGAATAGATGGGGTTGAAGCCCAGGGCGCGGGGTTTGGTGTTGGTCCTATTGATGCCACCTTCAACACCATCGGAAAGATGACGCACACGCGATCAAAACTCGTTCGATTTTCCATCAACGCCATCAGCGGGGGCACGGATGCTCAGGGAGAGGTGACGGTGCGACTTCAGGAGAACGGCCTCGTGGCCCTCGGCAAAGGAGCAGACCCCGACATTTTTATTGCCAGCGCGAAGGCTTACGTGAATGGGCTCAACAGACTTGAGTACCTCAAGAACAACCCGTCGCTGTCGGCAGAACAAAGGGCACTGTGATGAAGCCGGAGTGTTAGAGCACTGGAGTGTTGGGGAGGAGATAATGCGTTGCTCCAGGCAAGCTTATATGAATTGGGCGGATATGCAGAAAGCATTGATAGGTGAAACAAATGAAACGTCCGATGACTATCACGGAAAAAATTCTTGCATCGCATGCGGGGCTGGAATTCGTGAGCCCGGGTGAGCTGATCAAAGTTCACGTCGATCTGGCTTTAGCGAACGATATTACTGCTCCTCTTGCGATCTGTGTCTTCGATGAGATCGGCAAAGACAGGGTATTCGACCCTGAGAAAATCGCCCTGATTCCTGATCATTTCGTTCCCAACAAGGATATTCTCTCAGCCCAGCAGGCAAAGCTTATGAAGGAGTTCGCATTGCGTTATGGAATTAAGCATTACTACGAACTGGGCGACGGCGGTATTGAGCATGTCATCCTCCCCGAGAAAGGGCTGGTGGTGCCTGGGGATCTTGTCATCGGTGCGGACAGCCATACCTGTACCTACGGTGCTCTCGGTGCGTTTTCCACAGGCGTAGGGAGCACAGATCTCGGCGCCGTGATGGCTACAGGCATGGCTTGGCTCAAGGTTCCTCCCACGATCCGGTTGGAATACGAAGGGCATCTCATGCCGTGGGTGGGAGGCAAAGACCTTATCCTTTTCACCCTGGGCGCGCTCGGCGTTGAAGGAGCGAATTACAAGGCACTGGAGTTCGGGGGTGAGGTGATCCAGAGGCTTCCCATGGATCAGAGGTTTACTATGGCCAACATGGCCGTGGAAGGGGGAGCCAAGAACGGGATCGTTGAGCCTGACGACATGACCCATAATTATGTGGCCGTGCGAGCAAAAAGAAAGGGATCCTTTCTCAAGAGCGATGGAGATGCTCAATACGAAAGGGTCATCCATATCAACGTGGATGAAATGGAACCCCAGGTCGCATTCCCC
>JAHECH010000216.1 GCA_024641835.1 Deltaproteobacteria bacterium | reverse complement strand
GATCAAGGTCGAAACCCAATTTGACGTAACCGTCCTCAGTCTTAGCATTGTCAAGGGGACTCTGGGAAGATCGGCGGTTTGTATTCACTTCTTCTAAGGAGAGGGCACCGGGTAAGCCGTAGTCGTCTTTATGGTAAGACCCGCTCAGGGTGAATCTCAGAAAGTCCGTTGCATCCAGGGTCGCCTTAGCTCCTAGATCCCTTGCCAGGTATTCGTTGTTCTGCCGGTAACCATCGGTGGAATTATAGTCTCCGTAAAAAGAGGCAGCCACTTTGCCCTGTCCTCCGCTGAGAGAGAACTGTCCTTTTTTCATGTTGTAGCTGCCCAGAGAGCTTCCGGCAGAAAAAGCCGGTTTTTGGGAGGGCGTTTTGGTAATGATGTTGATGACTCCGCCCACGGCGCTATCGCCATAAAGCACAGTCCCTGTACCCCGGATGATTTCGATCCTTTCAATCTGGTCGATGGGAATCTGCGTCCAGTCAACCCCACTCAGGTCAATCTCGTTGACGCGACGGCCATCGACAAGAACCAGGGTATTCGAGGGTGCAGACTCCCCAAACCCGCGCAGATCTACCTCGGCTGTTCTTCCGATGCCGAGAAGATCCCTGACCACAATTCCTTCTTCACTGCGCAGGAGGTCAGGGACACTCACGGCGTTTGAATTTTTGATGGTTTTCTCATCAATGATAGTGACATTGGCCGGAATCTTCTCGACTCTCTCTTCATACCTTGTCCCTGTCACCACAACTTCTCCCATGGTGACTGCTGTACCGGAATCCTTGGAGGCTTCTTGAGCAAACACGAATTCCGGTACGACCCACACAACCAGCGCCAGGAGTAAACAGGCCCATGCTCTCATATTAATTGTCCTCCTTTCTTTTCCTCCCCAAACGTTGCCCTCCTAGGAATAAAACATCCCCAAAACAAAAAACCCCGGACCGTAAAACCGATCCGGGGATTTCCCTTTTTTATCCGCAAGATCTATGGCAGGCCTCGATCCACGAAGGCATCTACCTTAGCTTAGGCAGGTCTTCTGACTTCCTCGCCCTTCCAGCGACCTTCCCATACCATAGATTGGGACAGTGGCACACAACGGCCGGAAGAGTTCCCTTTACGAAAAGGGAGAGGCTACAGCGGCGGGCCCGTCCCCGATTCCAACGGGGTTCCCTATTAAGCCCTAAGGCACCTAAACTCAATTACCCAGCACTTTTAAGAAAAACGTGGTAGGAAGTCAAGCAAAAACTTATCAGCCGTGGTTCCGGCAAGCTTAACGGCAGGATCACGTTATGAACAAGCGCGCGGATGTAGGAGGTGCTATTTACCACTCCGGGAATCGTCGCAGGGTTCGTCGTCGCTGCCAGCCCTGGCATGCTCGGCACTAGGGGCGGCAGTGCAAAAAGGGAGCGGCTTTTTGGCCTTTTTCTTTTTGACCTGGGTCTCAGGCTCTTTTTTAGCCTTATCTTCCACGGCAAGACCTCCCATCGTGATTTTTCTTCTAATGGCAAAGGTAAAGAACCTTTGAGAGGAAGTCAAGGCTTGGGTGGCTGGGAATGCCAAAAAGAGCGGCAGCCAGCAAAGGGAACGTGGCCGACTAATGAGTTGACACCCCGGTTTCTGTTCAAGTATCTCTTTTGTTGTAGAAACATCAAATGAAAGAGACGATCCGAAATTTCAGACCCCTTAAGGTGTATTTTGTCAGGAACAAGTGGATCCTGGCCATAGGGATGGTCAGCCTCCTTGTGGTGGACCTTCTCCAGCTTCTGATCCCCCTTGTCATCAGGAAGGCCATCGACAGCCTGACGATCAAGACCGCCACATCCATCATGCTTCTTCGCTATGGTGCGGTGATCCTGGCGATTGCTCTCACCATGGCTCTTCTTCGCTATGTCTGGCGCCATTGCCTGTTCGGCCTTTCCAGAAAGATCGAGGAGGGTGTGAGAAACCAACTCTACACGCACCTTCAAACCCTTTCTCTATCCTATTATCACAGGACAAAAACGGGCGATCTCATGGCAAGAGCCATTAACGATATCAATGCGGTGAGAATGGCAACGGGAATGGGCCTGGTGGCGTTGACCGACGGTTTGGTTCTGGGGATCGCGGCTGTGGGGTTCATGCTCTATATCAATTATTATCTCACACTGATTTCGATCATCCCGGCTCCTGTCCTGATTTACTTTACCCGAATTCTCACAAGGCGAATGTCCACAGGCTATGAGAAAGTCCAGGCCGTCTTTTCAGATCTCACGGAACGAGCCCGTGAGGCTTTTGCGGGTATTCGCGTGGTGAAAGCCTATGCGAGAGAAACGTGGACCTACGGCAAGATGGAAAGAGAGGGTGCAAGATATATTTCGGAGAACATGCGGTTGGCCAAGAGTATCAGTCTCTTTTTACCCCTCATGACCATTTTCACAAATCTTGGACTGGCCATCGTCATCTGGCTGGGTGGCCGACTGACCATTCTGGGACACATCACCACGGGCGACTTTGTCGCTTTCATCAGCTACCTCAACCTTCTTACCTGGCCCATGATGGCCATCGGTTGGGTGGCCAACCTTATCCAGCGGGGCTCAGCCTCCATGCGCCGACTCAATCGCGTCCTGGATGAGGTCCCGGAGATCCGGGATAAGGTCCCGGAAATCCGGGATAAGGTCCCGGAAATCCGGGATAAGGTCCCGGAAATCCGGGATGGGGTCTCGGAAATGCGAGATGGGGTCTCGGAAGTCCGAGATAAGTCAACACTTCCTGCTCCCGTGAAGATCAAGAGAGAGATTGAATTCAGGAACGTGAATCTCAAATATCCGAATGCGACGAGTGAAGCAATCAAGGGCGCGACATTGACCATCGCGGCTGGTCAGACCGCGGCTCTCGCGGGCCGGGTTGGCTCGGGAAAAACGTCATTGCTTCATCTTCTCCCCCGCCTCTATGAGAGTCCCAGAGGGACCATCTTCATCGACGGTGTGGACATAAGGGATATCCCGCTCAGCGCATTGAGGGAAAGTATAGGCTTCGTAACGCAGGAGGTGATCATTTTCTCCGACACCATAAGGAACAATGTGCTGTTCGGGAGGAGAGGAATTTCTGAGGAGATCCTGAAGAGCGCTCTAAAAAGAGCTGAGATCTATGAAGAAGTGATGGCTCTGGATAAAGGCCTTGACACTCTCCTAGGGGAACGAGGCATTACCCTTTCCGGAGGTCAGAGGCAGAGGTTGACTATCGCCCGAGCGATTCTTCTGGACCCGCCCATCCTCATCATGGACGATGCCCTTTCCATGGTGGATACACGCACCGAAGAGCGTATCCTGAACCAGATTCTGGAATCACGAAAGGGCAAGACAAATCTCATCGTTTCTCACCGGCTCCCGACCATCAGTCGCGCCGATCTGATTGTCGTTTTGGAGAAAGGTAAACTGGTAGAAATGGGAGATCATTCGACCTTGATGGCCGGAGGGCGGGAATACGCAAAGTTATACGAAAGACAAATGCTGGCACAAGAACTGGAGATAAATGAAGTCCGAAATACGAAATCCGAAACAACACCAAATAGTGAAATGTAAACGTTCAAGACCGGATCTAGAAGGCGCCCGGGAACATGTTTTGGTCATTTGAATTTGCTGGCTGCCTCGGAGACGGGCCATACGCAAGTAAATCCGGTTCCTGGAGATCAAGATAGAGGAAATGTACGGCGAATACGGATATATGGAAGAAGGTAAGCTGGGGAAAGCTTACGATCACAGGCTGCTGAGGAGGCTAGCGCCATACACTTTCCCTTACAAGAAGCTCGTCATCTCCGCCCTTATGCTGACGCTTATGACAACTCTCCTTGATCTGACTCTCCCTTACCTAACCAAGATTGCGATCGATCGGTACATCCTTTCCTCATGGTACCGTGCAGACCTCACCAAAGTAGATGAGACAACCAAGAGAGAATTGCGAAAGAACCTGGAAAATAAACTGGAAAAGAGCGCTGACGGCTCCCAGGGTTTCATTTCTCACGAAATGATCAAGAAGATAGACCCTGCCCTTCTTTATCAGCTGAGAAACAGGAAAGTGATCCAAGACGATCGTTTCTACAAGCTCACCCCCGCGCTCAGGAAAGAATTTCCAGGACTCGAAAAGCAGGCGATCCATTTGGAACACGGGTCCATGATGGTCCCCCTTGGAGATTTGGACAGCTTGAAACCTGGGGATGTCCTGAAAATTAGAGGAAAGGATCTGCAGGGTTTGAGTCAGGTGGGCATGGTCCTTCTCGCCTTTTTGCTTGTTTCCTTCTGGTTCGGTTATGGTGAGAATTATCTCCTCGAGTTGATCGGCCAGCGAATCACGCAGGATATTCGCCTCGATCTGTTCAGGAGGATGCAATCTCAGGGGCTGAGCTTCTTTGACAGGCATCCCGTAGGCCGGCTGGTGACCAGAGTCACGAATGATATCGAAAACCTGAACGAAATGTTCAAATCTGTGATGGTAACGGTCCTCAAGGACTTTTTTATCCTCACAGGGATCCTGGTGATTCTCTTGTACCTCAACTGGAGGTTGGCCCTGGTGAGTTTTGCGCTCATCCCCCTGATCTTCGGTGTGGCTCTCCTCTTCAGTTCCATGGCCCGGGATGCCTTCAGAGAACTGCGGGCCAAAGTGGCCAAAATGAATGCTTTCTTGCAGGAACGGATTGCCGGCATGCGCATCATCCAGCTTTTTGGCACCGAAAAGTTTCAGGAAGAAAGCTTTGCGGAGATTAACCACGAGAATTACCTTGCCGGCATGAAGCAAATCAGGGTTTTTGCTATCTTCATGCCGGTCATGGACCTCTTCTCATCCTTCACAGTCGCCCTCATTATCTGGTATGGCGGAGGGAAGGTGATCGGTGAGCAGCTATCCCTGGGATCATTGGTGGCTTTTATCAGCTACATCCAGATGTTCTTCAGACCCATCAGGGACATTTCTGAAAAGTACAACATCATGCAGGCTGCCATGGCTTCCACGGAGCGAATCATCGAATTCATGGACCAAAAGGAAGAGATCCCTGAGCCTGAGGCCCCTTTGAAACCCGCAAAACATGAAGGCCATCTGGAGTTCAGGAATGTCTCTTTCGGCTACCACAGGGATCATCCTGTGCTCCATGATGTCTCCTTTGAAGTCAAACCGGGCGAGATGGTCGCCATCGTGGGGGCAACTGGAGCGGGTAAGACCACGGTGGTTAATCTCATAGAGAGATTTTATGATGCTGCAGAGGGGATCATTCTGCTGGACGGCAGGGATATACGCCAGCGGTCGCAGGAAGAGCTTCGATCGAGCATTGGTCTTGTGATGCAGGACGTCTTTATTTTCTCGGGCAGCTTGGTGGACAATATCCTACTCGGGGAAGAGAGGAGAAGCGTAGAGGCTTTGGATGAGTCGATCAAGCAGGCTAACGCGGACAGGTTCATTCAGGCACTGCCGGCTGGCCTCAACCAGGAAATTAGTGAAGAGGGGGCAAACCTATCCGCCGGAGAGCGTCAACTGCTTTCCTTTGCCAGAGCACTAGCCTATGATCCGAGTCTCCTGATCCTCGATGAAGCAACATCGAGCGTAGACCCTGAAACAGAAAGGCTAATCCAGGAGGCTATCTTCAAAATGACCAAAAGACGCACCACGCTGGTCGTGGCCCACAGGCTCTCAACCATACGAGGTGCCGATCGCATCCTGGTCATGCACCATGGCCGCATCAGGGAGCAGGGAACTCACGACGAGCTCATGGCCTTGGGCGGCATCTACTACAAACTGAACCGATTCAGAGAAGTATGATGCGTGTGGCGGCCCCGGCCAACACAGTTAGGATTCCTTTTAACCGGGAGATAAACGCGCTAAACGCAGGGTTGTGGTGGGAAGTTACGGCCTGGCCCGTCAACTTAGCCACTTCCTAAGCCGGCGAATGGCCTCCTCCAGGGTTTCATCTCTCTTGCAGAAACAAAAACGGACGAGGTTTCGACCCTGGCCCCGGTTTTCCCAGAAGACAGAGCAAGGGATGGCCGCGACCCCAGCCTTTTCCGGGAGCATGCGGCAGAAGGCGAGATCATCATCGAAACCAAGAGGAGTAATATCTACCGGCACATAGTATGTACCTTCCGGCGTGATGACGCGGAAGCCGAGGCCCTGTAAAGCGTCACAGAGAACCTTCCGCCTGTGGGTGTAATCCGCAAGAAGTTGAGTATAGTATTGATCGGGGGAGTCGATTCCGAAAGCGACCGCTTTCTGAAGCGGGGACTGGCCGCAGAAAACGATGTTCTGGTGACTCATGCGGACAGCACGGGAGAGCTCAGGTGCCGCAACCACCCATCCCTGTTTCCATCCTGTCATGGAGAGGGTTTTGGCGGTGGAAGAGATCACAAAAGAGCGGTTTCTGAGACCGGGGACGCCCAGAAGCGTCAGATGCCCCCGGCCGTCATAGACGAGGTGTTCGTACACTTCATCGCTGATGGCATAAGCATCATACTTTTCGCACAGGGAAGCGATGAAAGTGAGTTCCTCCATGGTGAATACCTTACCGCAGGGATTCTGGGGTGTATTGATGACAATCGCCTTGGTTTTGGGGTTGAACGCTCCTGCCAGATCTTCTCGATGAAGAGAGAAGTCGGAAAGCCTGAGAGAAACATACCGGATCCTTGCCTGGGCCAGGGCAGAAATAGGTGCATAGGTATCGAAGCAAGGCTCCAGGAGAATGACCTCATCCCCAGGCTCAAGGATACCAAGCAGAGTCGCACAAAGGCCTTCCGTAGCCCCGGAAGTAACCGTGATTTCCTCATCCGGATCCACTTCCGACCCGTAAAAGCGTTTCATCTTTCGAGCGATGGCATGGCGGAGTTCCGGAATTCCAATGGATGGCGCATACTGGTTGGGGCCTGCCATGATGGCTTCAGCCGCTCTTGCTTTCACCTTTTGAGGACCGTCGAAATCAGGGAAGCCCTGTGATAGGTTCACGGCACCATGGGCATTGGCGAGAGACGTCATCTCAGTAAATATGGAAGTCCCAAAAGGACGAAGGGCCTTGACAACCAAGTCTTTTCTCCTTTTCATTTTCTTCCCCCACACAGTGAAAACCTCCTGAACGGGAAAATCGGACCAGAAAGCCTTCCGCTATGGTTAAACGGAAAAATGGGTTTGTATTAGCAACTCTGAATATAGGCGAGGCTCGACACTTCGGTCAA
>JAHECH010000215.1 GCA_024641835.1 Deltaproteobacteria bacterium | reverse complement strand
CAAAGGGGGCACCCGTAAGCGGGTGTTCTTTCGGATGCTCTCCGGCCGCACTCCGGAGAGCATCCCCTGCGGCTGAGGGCTGGGCATGAGAAAGAGCGTCTTTCGATTTTACGAAGAGCTCAACTTTTTTTTGTCGGTGGATCGGCGGAAAAGGGATTTTGAGGTGGAATTCGAGGGTCAAAAGACCCTGGGGGAACTCATTGAAGGCCTGGGTGTACCTTGTGAGAAGGTGGACCTCATTCTAGCGAATGGGCAATCCGTGGGTCTTGATCACGTTCCCAGGGAGGGAGAGCGCGTGAGCATATACCCTGTTTTCGAAGCACTGAATATCTCAGAGATCACCCGCCTGTCCGGCCGTCCTCTCAGAACGATTAAGTTCGTTCTCGACGTGGATCTCATAGAGCTTGCCTCGTACATGCAGGCATGGGGATATGACGTGCATTTTGATGCGCTTGTCTCGAGGAGCGAAATCATCGCCATTTCCAGGAAAGAAAAGAGAATCATTCTTACAACGGATCCACAGTTTCTAGGGTCTGAAGAAATCACCCATATAATCCTTTTGCCGAGAGAGGCGCCCCAAGTCCAGCTCAAGAAGATTGTGGAACAACTGGACATCCAGCCATAGAATGGCTTTCATCTCCGGCGCTGATTACCATTTGACATGGCGGGTCTCAGTGTGAAACAAGTAGTGAAGAGAGAATATTTCTTCGGGGGCCAGAGTTCGTCTATGGAAAAACTCCTGAAAGCACCTCATGCCCTGGTCGAACATATGATAGGAGCGCTCCATGAGACCAACGAAGGTGAATATCTCTTTCCTGATGGAATCTCGAAAACTTCTGAGACATCATCCGTTTTGTTTCTCCTAAGCCGGCACTGTAACGATGGTCGATCTGGACCAGAGCCCTGCGTCGTTCTTAACAAGCGATCCATCAAAGTGAGGCAGCCTGGAGATCTCTGCTTTCCCGGAGGCAGGATTTCCATTCAAGCGGATTCTTATGCTTCAAGATTCCTGACACTCCCTTTTTCCCCCCTTACCCGCTGGCCTTACTGGCACCACTGGCGGAATCATCGACGCCTTGAGGCGCGGCGGCTTGTGCTCCTGCTGGCAACAGCTCTGAGGGAAAGCTTCGAGGAAATTCGGTTGAACCCTTTGACGGTTCAATTTCTGGGGCCCATGCCCTCCCAGAGTCTGCCCATGTTTTATCGCGTCCTCTATCCGATGGTCGTCTGGATTCGACAAAAGTTCTTTTTGCCAAACTGGGAGGTGGAAAAGATTGTCCACATTCCTATTAGGAACTTGCTTAATGGTGACAATTACGCCTGCTACCGCCTTCATTTTCAAACGGGCCCCGAGAGCGGACAGAGCAAAAGGCTACAGGAGGATTTCCCATGCTTTCGCCACTTTGAGAAAAACAAGAAGGAAGTGCTTTGGGGCGTGACCTTTCGCATTGTCATGGTTTTTCTTGAGATCATTTTTGGATTCAAGCCCCCTGAGATATCCTCTTTGCCTGTAATTCATGGTGTCTTGGATGAAAGATACCTCGATGGTTCAGTATGATCCGGAAGGCTTGGACCCGAGAGATCATGACAAGGAAAAGAGAATTTACCATGGATGGGTTTTTGGGACACTATTCGCCGTAAGACCTGGATATGGTTCTTGAGAAAGGGGGCAAGTGGTGAAATTGGAGATTGTCCTAAAAAGTGATTCTATGGGAAGCGAGGAAGCCGTATTTTCCAGCCTCAAGACGTTGCAGGGCAAAGGAGCTGAGATAGAGGTTATCCATTCAGGAATTGGGCCGGTGAGCAAGTCCGATTTGTTTATGGCCCTGGCTGGGACCAAGCTGGTCGTCGGATTTGGCGTTGGTATTCTGCCTAAGATTGAGCCTCTGAGCAAAGAAATGGGCGTGGAAATTCGGCTCTATGAGACGATTTACAGCTTCATGGGGGACCTGAGAACGCTTTCTTCCAGTTTGGAGTCCACTGGCAGAGAAGAGAAGATCAGCGGAAGAGCAGTGGTCATCGCTCTGTTCAAGAGCAGCCGAAAAGCCATTATCCTAGGCTGCGAGGTGCAGGAGGGTACCCTTTCTGTAGGAAAAAGTTTTCGCCTTATCTCAGATCCAGGTGAAGTGTACAGGGGTAAGATCATCTCCCTTCATATTGGAAAAGATGCGGTGAATGAGGCCAAGGTAGGACAGCAGGTAGGCCTGAAAATCTCTGATTTCAGCAGAGCCAAGATCGGAGACATTGTGGAATGCTTCCAAGAGGTCATCTCTCAGAGAGAAAAAACCTGGAAACCCCGCGGGGGTGTATATCATATGTAAGGGATGCAAGTCGATGTTGATTGTTTCGATTTCATGGAACAGACATGATTAATGAGGATGAGAGGAGAATGGAGAAGAAACACAAATCTCGATCAGAAGGTGAAGGTTCCAAAGATTACCTTGCCATTTACATCTTTGCCGCAGCTCTGGCCGCTTTCTTTGTGACAGGGTACTTCTCGGTGAAGGTCATCACGAAAGACCGTACTCTTTCTCAATTCATCGCTGCGCCTGAATGGCTAAAGGATATTGAGAAATATGGTGACGAGCTTTTAAGCAAATTGCCCGGAGGCAAAGAATTGCAGACAAGGAAGACTTTGGGAGCAAGAGATTACATACGCCTCGGTCACACCTATTATCGAAACAAGAATTTTCGGGAAGCTCTTAATGAGTATGCGAAGGCCGTCAAAGCTGAGCCTGAGAATGCGGAGGCCCGCTACTGGAGAGGTCGTACCCTGTTGAACACGGGCCAGTTTGATCCTGCTGCCGAAGATTTCAAAACCGCTGTCAAACTCAAGCCCGATTACGCCGAAGCATACGACAACCTAGGCTGGCTTAGTGCAAGACGGGGCGACTTCGCGGAAGGGATCGCCTACCTGACAAAGTCCCTGGAGTTGAGGCCCGAAAATGCATGGGCTCATTACAACCGTGGACACATGTTTCTTAAGAAGGGAGACGTGAAAAATGCCCTGAAGGATTTCGAGGGGGCCTGCAAGCTGGGGTTCCAAGAAGGATGCAGGGCTTACGAGGCATACAAAGACCGAGGCGGGGTCAAACAGGGAGGATGAAGGGGAAGAGGAGGGGCCAAGTTTCAGGATTGTGAAATGACAGGGAAAGTTCCTTGGAGAATAAGAGAATTCAGGGCGAGCGATATCCAGCAAATCATGGAAATTGAAACAACGGCCTTTCCGAAAAGCGCTTACTCAAAGGAAATTCTTTTGATGTATGCCCTTCGGCTTCCTGCGAGCTTTTTCGTGCTTGAAACGGAAGATGGCATCGAAGGGTATATCATCTACGATCTGGATGGTCATATCTACTCCATGGCCGTTAGATCCTCAGGCAGGAGGGGGGGCTTTGGGAGGGCCTTATTCGTGCAAGCTTTAGAGCACGTGAAAGATATTCTTTGGCTGGAGGTAAGATCCAAGAATTTGATAGCCATTGAATTTTACCGGAAGATGGGTATGCGGGTCACTGCAAAGGTGGGCGGATACTATGACACGGATGACGCTCTCATCATGGCGATTGACAAAAAAGCCCCAAACCAATTCTTTTGAATGGTCCAGAAAGGGGCTCTATGATGCGTCCCGGCAGGAAGGCAACTTTGAGCGAAGATGAAGTGATTTCGGCGGCCCATCCTGGCGGTGGATTAAATCAAGGAATCTGTGAGACGCGGCGCCGGGTCTGCCGGGCCGAGGGGGATCGTTCCGTGGATCTCAAGGATCGGATGGAGAGAAAGCTAGAGAGGCAGGGATGATCATTAGTGCTAGCCGCCGTACTGACATTCCAGCTTTCTACAGTCAATGGTTCATGAACCGCATTCGGGCAGGGACCTGTGAGGTTCCCAACCCTTTTAATCGCTTTCAGATCACCCCGGTATCGCTCAGACCGGAAGATGTGGATGTGATCGTGTTCTGGACTCGCGACCCCAGCCCCATGCTGCCTCACCTTATGGAACTGAATGAGCGCGGTTTCTTTTACTATTTTCTCTACACCGTCATGGACAATCCAAGGTCTATTGACCCTCATTGTCCTCCTGTCACGACTTCACTGCACACTTTTCGGACGTTGGCGGATCGTATCGGGCCGGACAAAGTGATATGGCGCTACGATCCTGTCGCTTTCACCCCTCAGACAGGTCCGGAATTTCACGAGGAAGCATTCGGTCATATCGCAGAGGCGCTCGAAGGGCACACCAACCGATGCATCATCAGCACTATGAACCTTTACCGTAAGACCAGGAATCGCCTTTCTCGAAAAGGGGTCCAAATCACTCCGCCAGAAGAAAAGGGTTTCAAAGATTTGATGCGATTCATGGCCGGGGAAGCACAGGACAAAGGTATGGAGATTAGCAGTTGCGCTTTGCCTCTGGAGCTCGACCAGTACGGCATTAAACACGGGAAATGCGTGGATGACTCGTATATCAGGAAGGTTTTTGGTCACGAAGTCAGCCACAGGAAAGACCCCTCGCAGCGCAAAGCGTGCGGTTGCGTCATCAGCAAGGACATTGGAATGTACGACACATGTCTCTTTGGATGTCTGTACTGCTACGCCACCTCTAGCGTCGAGAAAGCGAGAGAGAATCTCAGAAAGCACGATCCCGAATCTCCTCGCTTGCTTCTGTTAAAGGGCGTTGGAAGGTCAAAGGCGCCTTCTTGAGAGCCACCCTGCCGAGTGGTGCGGCCGCACCAGTGTTCAGATCCCTTACAGCGGAAGATAAAGTCCCTATAACTCGATGGGTCGCTTTGGGAGAAAAGCCAAGACAAAGAATGAGGTTGTCAAGGCACTCAGCCCTGTGTCTGGGAAGGACTATCTTCCGAGGAGGTTCTTGAACTCCTCTTCGTTCAGCGTTTTGATTCCCAGCCTGCGTGCGTCATCGTACTTGGAACCGGGATCTTTGCCCACGATGACGAAATCTGTTTTCTTGCTGGCCGAGGAAGAAACCCGGCCTCCCAGGCCCTCTATGACTTTGCGTGCTTCATCCCTCGTCATAGAGTCCAGGCCTCCAGTGAGGACAAAAGTCTTGCCTTGAAGAGGCATTTCCTTGAAGTCGCTTTTCTCCACGGGGAAGCGGACTCCGCCCTTTTTCAGCTTTTCCAGGACCTTGAGGTTTTTTGGATTGCGGAAGAAGTTGTAGATACTCTGCGCAACGATCGGCCCGATCTCGTGGACTTGGGTAAGGTCTTCTACGGTTTGCTTGGCGAGAGTGTCCACGCTTTTGAAGTTTCTTGCAAGAACATCCGCAAGATGGGAGCCCACATTCCTTATACCCAAGGCATATATGAGATTGGCAAGGTTTGGTTTCCGGCTCTTGTCAATCGCATCAAGGAGGTTTTGTGCGAGCTTATCCCCCATGCGGTCCATTTTCATGAGGTCATCTTTTTTCAAAAAATAGAGATCTGCAGGATCCTCGATGATTCTTTTGTCTACCATCTGTTCCAGATACTTGTATCCCAGTCCGTCGATGTCCATGGCTCCTTTGGATGCAAAATGGGCTAGGTTTTCCTTGATCTGTGCGGGGCATGCCATTCCTGTACAGCGGTGAACCGCTTCTCCTTCTGGTCTTTCCACCTTGGACCCGCAGATTGGGCATTTGTCAGGCATGACAAAAGGCCTCTCTTTTCCAGTCCTCTGAGCCTCGATGACCTTCACCACTTCAGGAATCACATCCCCGGCCCTTTGAATGACGACCGTGTCGCCGATTCGTACATCTTTCTTTTTGACCTCATCCTCGTTGTGGAGAGTGGCTCTGCTCACTTCCACACCCGCCACCCTGACTGGCTCAAGAACGGCCACAGGTGTGAGCGCGCCTGTTCTTCCCACACTCACAATGATATCCCTGACGATCGTATGCTCCTGCTGAGCCGGGAATTTCCAGGCGATCGCCCACCGGGGGCTTCTGGAGATTTCTCCCAGTCTTCTTTGTAGCGCAAAGTCATTGAGCTTGATGACGATGCCGTCGATCTCGTAGGGCAGGTCATCTCGCAGCTTGAGGATCTTTTGGTAGTAGTCTTTGACCTGCCCTATGTTTTCACATAATGCGGTGTACTCGCTGACCTTGAAGCCGATGTTCTTGAGATAGAGGAGGCTGTCCCACTGATTCGTCAAATCCTTTCCTGACACGACCCCTGTCCCGTGAGCAAACATAGTCAGGGGTCTCGTGTTGGTTATCCTAGAATCAAGCTGACGCACGGATCCAGCAGCGGCATTCCGCGGATTGGCAAAAAGAGGTTCGGCTGTTTTCCCCCTTTCCTTATTAAGTCTTGCAAAGTCCTCTTTATTCAGGATCACTTCACCCCGAACCTCGATGAGATCCGGCGTCTTGTTTCCCATAAGACGGAGGGGAATGGACTTGACGGTTTTGAGATTCAGAGTGACGTCTTCTCCCACCATGCCGTCTCCTCTGGTGGAGCCGAGGCTGAGAAGGCCATCCCTGAAGATGACTTCTACGGCAAGACCGTCAAATTTCGGTTCGACTGTGTATCGAATGTTCTCGTCACCCGCTGCCGATAGCTCCAGAACTCTTCTGTGAAAATCCAGGAACTCTTCTTCCGTGGTCGCCTTGTTAAGGCTGAGCATAGGGAGGCTGTGCTTGACGGTATTGAACTCTTCAAGGGGTGGGGCCCCCACCCTCTGGGTGGGAGAGTCAGCAGTGATCAGTTCAGGGTGTGCTTTTTCCAGGTGTGAAAGCTCGTCGAATAGTCGGTCAAACTCTGCATCCGATATCTCCGGCTGGTCCAGGATGTAATAGAGGTAATTGTGGTGATTGATTTTTTCCCTCAAGGCGTGAATACGATCAGCCATTTTCTTGTCCGGTGCAGACATTGTCTATCCCCTGGCAGTAGTCAAACTTTGCTCATGGATGATGTGGAACGGCCTATTGTTGAAACGAGCACATGGTCTTTGCTCTGAGGATTATTCTTTTTGTTGAGCAGCTTAGGGTAAACTCAAAAAAAAGACAAGTTCTCTGGAGGCGCCGCAGCATGTTACTAAGGAGAGCAATATATTGTTTACATTTTCGCGGGCATGGGGCCTTTCTTTCGTTCCAAGTCTCCCGGCCCGGTCTTTTCAGTGACTTATCCATGGGGGAGTTCTGCCCCCTCCGCATTCCCTTCGACAGGCTCAGGGCTGCGGCTTCCCCCACGGATAAGTCACGAAAAGGACGGCGGCCTCCCGCCAGCCC